>CAZTVT010000171.1:0-1502 GCA_964617175.1 uncultured Clostridium sp. | reverse complement strand
AGGCGAAGGCCACATAGCCCCGGGAATTGCTCATGCCCTCGGAGAACATGGTCACGTTGCCCAGGGCGAGTTGTGCCCCCGCCAGGCCGCAGAAGGCTCCGCACAGGACGGAGGCGCTCCACTTCATTTTCTCCGGGCTGATGCCGGCGGTGCGCAGGGTGTCGGGATGCTCTCCCGCCGCCCGAACCCAGAAGCCCCAGGGCGTCCGGTACACCAGCGCCCACATCAGCACTACAAGCCCCACCGTCAGGTAGATAAACAGGGAATTTCCCCTGAGAATCTCCCCGACGAAGGGTATTTTTTCAACAATTCCCAGATTTACCGTAGGCAGTCCCGCTTCGGTGCGCAGGGTGCCCCGGACGCCGAAAATGGCCCACAGCAGGAAGGTGGTCAGGCCCGCCGCCAGGATGTTCAGGGCGGTGCCGATGATGAATTCGTCGCTCTGGAACTTCACCACGAACAGGGCGAAGAACAGCCCCACCAGCATACCCACCAGCACCGCCGCCAGCAGACCCAGCCAGGCGGAGCCGGTGACGGCGCTGACCGCCACGGCGGTAAAGGCGCCCATGAGGATCATGCCGTCCATGCCGATGTTCATGATGCCCGCGTGCTCGGTCATCAGGCCGCCCATGGCGGCCAGGGCCACCGGCGTGGCGGAGCGGAGCATCTGCCGGAACAGACCCGCCGTAAAGATGCTACCCATGGATCGCGCCCCCTTTCTTTCGGCCCAGCCGGGCCTTGACGATCCGGCTGACCCCCTTCTGGGCCGCCAGGAAGAAGATGATGACCGCCTGGATGATCCGGTACAGCTCCCCGGGGATCCCGGCGCCCAGCTCCATGCCGGCGGCGCCCACCTTCAAAAAGGCGAAGGCGAAGCTCATCAGAATGATGCCCACGGGCTTGTAGCCCATAATCATGGCAACCAAAAGGCCGTCAAAGTAGTATTCGTTGCTGATGCCGTCCTGGTAGTTGCCCCGGACGCCGTAGACCTCGAACATTCCCACGAGACCGCACAGGGCGCCGGAGATCACCATGGCCCCGATGATGGTGGTATCCACCTTCAGCCCCGCGAACCGGGCGAACCGGGGGTTGTCCCCGATGAGCCGCATCTCGAAGCCCCGGGCGGTTTTGCTCATGACGTACCAGATCACCAGGGCCAGAATGGCCGAGGCGAAAATGGCGGTGGTCAGGTTGGAGCCGCGAATCAGCCTGGGGAACTGCAGGCCCGCCGCCAGGGTGTCCGTCCCCGCCACCCGGTTGCCCTGGGTGGTTTTCCAGGGGCCGTTGGACAGGTAGGAGCAGAAGAAAATGGCGATGGAATTCATCATAATGGTGGTGATAACCTCGTTGACCTTCAGCTTCACCTTCAGCACGCCGGGGATCCAGGCGTAGAAGCCGCCCACGGCCATGGCCCCCAGGGCTGCCAGGGGGATGGCCAGCCAGGGGGAGACCCCGGCGAGCTTCACGCCGATGTAGGCCGAGACGATGGCGCCCAGGTAGAG
>CAZTVT010000170.1:0-1515 GCA_964617175.1 uncultured Clostridium sp. | reverse complement strand
GACGCACTAGACTTAGGATCTAGCGGTTTATCCATGGGGGTTCAAGTCCCTTCACTCGCACCAAATTTAAATGTTAGACCTAAAAAAAGGTCTTTTTTTCATGACCGCCATTAAACAAATATAAATACAAATATATCCATAATGATATAAATCATTTCTAAAAACATAAAATTAATGCTCTAACCAACACCAAAACAAATATTTCTTTTTTCTAAAATTAACTATCACAAATAAAAATTCCAACAAAAATTTTTTTGACAAAGTTATTTTTTTATGATAATATTAGTATGTAAGCAAGAAAACTTGCATAAAATAAAAAAAGAGGAACATTTGATTCTGCAAGTGAATGTCGCCTCTAATAAACTAGGTTTGACACTCTATCAATGCTGAAGAGTGTCTATTTTTTTATTGCTAACACCAGTAAGGTAGAAAGTAACAAAATGATAGCAATGAGCTTTATAACTTTTATTATAAAAGTCTTAGTTTTCATCTTTATCTACCTCCTTTCTTTCTCAAGATTGGAGGACGACACTCACATCAAATATTCCTATTAAAATTATACTATTAAATGTTTATAAAAACAAGCAAACAACCAAAAGAATGACACGAAATTATAAATATAAGATATACTCGTATTAGTTAATAAGTTATTACTACTTATAACTGCCTGTAAGAAAAGGTATTAAACTTCTTCTTCGTTTGAACCAAATTTAAATGTTAGACCTAAAAAAGGTCTTTTTTTCATGACTGCCCTTAAACAAATATAAATACAAATATATCCATAATGATATAAATCATTTCTAAAAATATAAAAGTAATGCTCTAACCAACACCAAAACAAATATTTCCTTTTTTCTAAAATTAACTACTACGGATAAAATTAGACAAAATAAAAAATATCTGCTAAACTGTTAAAAACTATGAGTACATAGAGTATTTATAGAAATAAACAAGAAATTGCTAGTAAAAATTGGATAGAAGGAGTAAATAAAACCACCAATAGTGTTGGTCTAACATTTGAAAAAATGCTTAATAAAGATGAAGATAATTTATTATTTTCTGATTATCAAGGAATAGAAATTAAATATAGTCAAAGATATAGTAGATATCCAATATCATTATTCTTAATGGCGTTTGATGGACCATCATTTTATGAAACAAATAGATTTTTAGAAAAATATCGTAAGATTGATTTAAAATATCAAAATAAAAAATTATTACAAGGAGAAATAAAAGTCAATGAATATAGTCTAATAAATGGTAAATATTTTTTTAAACTAGATATTGATCCAAAAAGCCAAAGACTATATATTAGCGTATATGATATAAATTATCACTTAATTGAAAAAGAAACTTATATAGAATTAAAAAACATAAAAGATAGACTAGAGATAAAAATGCATAATATGGCATTAATCTTAGCTAGTAAAAAAGATATAGATAATCCCCCACATTTTAGATATTATCAAATTAATTTATATAAATTAAAATCATTTCAAACATTTATTGAATTGT
>CAZTVT010000169.1:0-1515 GCA_964617175.1 uncultured Clostridium sp. | reverse complement strand
TTATTGCTTTTGTTGTAGATAATGAAGATGTGTCAAGAAGAAAAAAAATTTTAAAAGAAGGAAAGTTGAATTTTATTCAAACCATGAAACTTCAATCAGTGCAAATCACTTTTAAAAGAAAAAGGATTTTAGATAATAATATTAAATTTGATGAACAATTTGGCGCTGGTGCAAAATATGATTGGGGTGAAGAAAATATATTTTTATTTGATTGTTGGCGAAAAAATCTAAAGATATATTATGTACCTTTAAAAATTGCTACATTATATAAAACAAATAGTTCAAGCTGGGATAGAAGTCAGACCAAAGAACATTATGAAAAGCAAGGTATAATATATTATCGAATGTCTAAATTGTTATATCCGCTGTTTATAATACAATTTGCTTTAAGAAAGAAAAAAATATATATAGATTATTTAAGTACTAAAGACATAATAAAAAGTATGTTTTATGGTGTACGAATGCACAAGAAAGGAAAAATATGAAAAAAATATACTGGATTGGTGATATGATAAATAATACTGGACCAGCGAATGTGAATAAGTCATATTATTCATATTTAAAAGATGATGCTGTTTTTTGTTTTACTAACAATAAAATAATGAGAATAATTAATTTTTTTATAAATTTGCCGTTTAGAAAAGTAATATTTTTATCGGGTTTTTCTGTTCTTAATTATATATTAGTTAGAATTGCCAATTTATTTGGAAAAAAAACTTTATATTTAATGCATGGATATGCCAGTGAAGAAACAAAATATAAAAATTGTGCCTCTCATAAAAAAAACAATGTAGAAAACAAATTATTGAATAGTGTCGACAAAATAATTTGTGTATCTGAAAAGTTTTCGTCTTTTTTAAAAAATGAGTTACCATCTTTAAAAGATAAAATAAATTATGTTAATAATGGAGTAGATGATGCTATTTGTTTAAAAACTGAAAATATTAAAAATAAAAAAAATGAGGACATTTATACCATAATTACTGTAGGCGGGGGAACGAGAATAAAGAACAATATAACCATCTGTAAAGCAATTGATAAAATTTATTTAAAAAATAAAAAAATAAAATTTATTGTAATTGGTAGTCTAGATGAAGATGGTGAACAAATAAAAAAATATAATTTTGTCGAATACTATGAAAAATTGCCACATGAGGAAGTATTAAGTAAAATGAATCGTTCGGATTTATATATTCAAAATAGTTACTTTGAAACTTTTGGGTTGGCAGTTGTTGAATCGTTATCATGTAATTGTGACTTATTGCTTTCTAAAAATATAGGTGCAATAAGTGTTTTACAAAACATTAATGAAAATAGTATTATAAATGATAATGAAGATGTTGAAGAAATATATAAGAAAATTGAAAAAAAAATGAAAAATAAAAAATCAATTAATAATGATATTATTAAATTTAAAAATAATTCGAAGTGGAAAGATAGTAGTAAAAAAATAATTAGAGAGTGTGAATTTTATAATGATTAAAAAAAAAGAAATTGAATTGCATATTGTATGTT
>CAZTVT010000168.1:0-1517 GCA_964617175.1 uncultured Clostridium sp. | reverse complement strand
TTTAAAATACTTTTTCCATAAATTCCATTTTCTAAACTAAAAATATCAGATATATCTTGTGTAATTGCTATACTACTTCCTCCATATTTTCTTATTGTTTTAAATATTTTATAAATAAAACTAGCCACTTCTTTATTTGCTGTTATTCCTATCATCTGCCATATTTCATCTAAATAAATTGCTTTTTGTATTTTTCTATCTTTTTTTATTTTATCCCAAAATAAATCTGTAAAAAGATACATTCCGTATTTTATATTTTCTTCTCCTAGTTCATAAATATCTGCTATTATTAATTTGTTGTCTAATTCTAAATTCGTAAATTCATTAAAAAATTTTAAAGAGCCTTTTACAAACGGAATTAATTTTATTTGCATTGTTTTTGTTTTTTTATCTTTTCCTAAAATATTATATAAATCTTCTAATTTAGGCATATCGTATGTATTTTTAAATTCTTTTTTATTTTCATCTTTATATAATGAATTATCATCAAAAGTAATATTTTTTTCTTTATAACACTCTATTATTTTTTCTTCTAATATTGCTTTTTCTTCTTCATTTATATTTCCAAATATTAAATTAAAAAATCCAATTAATCTACTTATTTTTGTTGCAAGATATCCTTTTTCATCTTCTATACTTTCTTTTCTAATATCTAAAACATTTATATATGTATTTGCAGTTGGACCTAATTTTAGAACTACTCCATCCACATTTTGTGCTAAATTTGTGTATTCTCTTTCTGGATCTATTACATATTGCTCAATTCCCATTAATCTATATCTTAATATTTGTAATTTTGTAAAAAAGGATTTTCCGGGAACCACTTGTCCCAAAAATACACATATTAGCATTTTTATATTTTGATGTATTATATCTATCTATAAAAACCAATGAATTATTATAAATATTTGAACCTAAAAAAATTCCTTTTTCATCAAATATAGCAGATGATATAAATGGATATGTTGCAGTAAGACCTGTAGTTAAAACATTTCTTCCACTTGCTTTTTTTAAATCAACATTATTATCCATAAGAGGCATACAAGATAAATATAATTGTTCTTGTCTGAAATTTGCTCTTCTTGTTTGCATCCCTGAACTTTGCATTATTCCTTCAATTTTATTTAATAAATATTCTTGCTCTTTAATATTATTTGAAAATAATTCAATATAAATATATAAAAAATAAATATCTTCATTATTTATTTGAATTTCTTTTCTAATATATTTTGCATCATTATAAGTAAAAGCAGCAATATCTATATCTTGCCTATTTTGATTTCCATCTTTTAAATCAACTGCTACATTTGTTATATGATATGTTAAATCTCTTATTGCTTTATAATTATCTTGTATTTCATAAAAAATAGAAATATTCATATTTAAATTAATATCTAATAATTTTTTTAAAATTAAATTATTAATTTCTCTATTATAATTTACAACTAATAATCCTGAATAATATATATTATCTATTTCTAAATATTTGGGATTTATATTTGAAATATATGATGGGG
>CAZTVT010000167.1:0-1532 GCA_964617175.1 uncultured Clostridium sp. | reverse complement strand
TATTTCAAAAGATGCCCTCGAGTTAGCAAAAATTAATGCCCAAAAAAATAATACAGAAATAAACTTTATCAATGATGATATGACAACATATCAAGGAAAAAAATATGATATCATTATTTCAAACCCCCCATATATAAGATTTGATGAACCTATTATGGATATTGTTAAAAATAATGAACCATCGATTGCTCTATATGCCAAAGAAGATGGATTATATTACTATCGTAAAATTTTAGAAAACATCAAAAATATTACTAATGATAAATTTCTTATCTGTTTTGAAATTGGCTTAAATCAATCAACAGCAATTGTTGATATTGCTAAAAAAATTCTTGATAATGTATCCATTACTGTTGAAAAAGATTATTCAGATAAAGAAAGATTTATATTTATTACCAATATTAAGTAGCTAAAAACTACTTTTTATTTTCTAAAATCTTGCTAAATAAAAAAGTTTATGATACCCTATAACTAGGGGGAAAACTTATGATAGAAACATATTATGTATTTGAATTATTTCAAATAACTAAAAAAATTGATAATGAATACAGTATTTTAATGGAATTTTCTTCAAAAAATAAAGAAAATACTGAAGAATATAGTCACCATTTAAATAATTTATATGATTATATTATTGAATCTATTGACTATTGTAACAAATTTTCCATTGATACTTTACAAATCATGTTGACAAATTTTAATAAATACAATCAAAAATACCCAGAAGAATATTGTTATTACTATGGTAGTAATGTCATCTCTTACGTTATGGATAAGAAAGAAACCGATTTAAGAAAAGAACAAGATAACGAAGAATTAAATGATGAAGAATCAGAAGATGATGACGAAGAAACAATTGATACATATGAGTATGAAGATAGCGAAGAAATTCCTATTGAAAATAATTATTATTTGACATATCCTGATAATCTAGATGATCAATATGATGAAGCCATGAATATAATTTATATTGCTGCTACGAGAAAAGTTTTATTAAGTATTACCAATATTCAAACTACTACCAAAAGAGAATCAGAATACCGTAATCGACTTCTAAAGACTTATCATACTTATTCTAAATATGATTTTCTATCAAGCAATATTCCATTAGAATTAATGGCTATTAAAGCCCATTTTAATCCTTTCTTAATCTTTGTTAGCACTGATACTGATTTTTCTTCATTATATTATAACCAAACTATTAATCTTATTAGAACTATGTATGAACAAGATATTAATGATACTAATGAAAAAACTATCTGTGAAAATCTATTTAACACCTTCTGTCTAGAAGAAATTTTAAATTACTTAGACTTAGAAAAAATAACTAAATTAAGAAACTTCTGTTATGATTTAGAAACTAAATATCATTCTAATCACTATGGAAAACTATGTTTATTAAAAATAAATAATCATCTAAAATAAGAGAAATCTTATTTTTTTGTTTCAATTATCCAAAAAATAATCATTATAATCTTAGGTG
Source organism: uncultured Clostridium sp. (assembly GCA_964617175.1). Taxonomy (GTDB): domain Bacteria; phylum Bacillota; class Clostridia; order TANB77; family CAG-465; genus CAG-465. The sequence continues at coordinate 49 of CAZTVT010000167.1, read as the reverse complement.
ACTAACTATTAAAAGTCAAGTACTTTTTAATAGAAAGTTTATAATTGGA
>CAZTVT010000166.1:0-1533 GCA_964617175.1 uncultured Clostridium sp. | reverse complement strand
CTAGAACCATCTTCTGCAACAACACTAATAATAATTTTTTTATCATCTGTTTTCTCTATTGAAAAATTTGATTTATTATCAGCTAAAATAGGTTCTACAACCAAATTTTCAAAACTATCTACTTCTAAATAATATTCTGTTACATCAGGATCAAATTCTATTATCCCATCACTAAGCTCTATATTATTTAAATCGCAATTAGAATTCTTTTGTTCAGTGTGATTATTACTATTATTATTTGTATTATTATTTGTATTATTATTTGTACTACTATTTCCGTTATTGTTAGCATTTATAACAGTAAAATTTATTACCTTTTCATCTATTGATGACAAAGTATTACCATCAGAACATTCTATATCAAATATTCTAACACTACCATTACCATTTACCTTTACAGGAATTACAAATAAATCACTATCATCTATTGTTACATTTCCCGTATCAAATAAATAAATATTACCAATAGTCATTGTCCAACTACCCAAACTTCTTATCTTGGAATCAAGCAAAATATTATTACCAAATTCTATATTCAAGGTACAAGATCCAATTCCATCACTTGTACCTTGAATATTTTTTAATCCTACCTTTATCTCTAAAACAGAACCTTTAGTAACTTCTTTATTAGAAAATCCCGTATCCATTTCATAAGTAAAAGCATAGACTCTAGGTATAAACAAGACAAATAACATTATAAATAAACTACTAAATTTCTTCATCTACTCTAGCCCCACTATCTTTTTTCTCATTCTAACTAAATCTATTGTATTAATTACACCATCTTTATTCATATCGATTCCATAATAGTAAACACCTGTTTTTTCATAAACATCACCTGTTTCAGAATTTATCCATCCAACAATATGTTTCCTAATTTGTACTAAATCTATTGAATTAATATTACCATCTCCATTGGCATCTCCTAATACTGATAATGTATATTCATCTTTTTTGTCATCATTTAAATAAACTACTAATACATTTCCCGTCGCTAAAATATCATTATTTTCCTTCAATGTATCATATGTACTAGATGTATACACTACTATTCTAACATTACTACCAACAACATTTAATTTATCAATTAACTCACTTACCGTCATTCCATAGTCTAAATATTTAATATAATTATTTTCTTCATCTATATTTAAACTTGAATCAAATGATAATTTATATTCAATAACACTTATATTATATTGATCTATAGTGGTATCATCATAATATATTTTTATAACCATTCCATTTAATAAATTACCATTAGATACCTCTTCAGAACCATTATATATTTCATATGTTAAAGAATCACCTAAAGTTATTTCACTAACAAAATCACTAACTGTTAATCCATAATCTACACTAATAACTTTATCAGAAACACTATATTTATCAAAATTAATATTTAATATATTAATCTCTAATAATTTTTCTTTATTATAACTAATAATTAACTTATCATTTTCTATCTTTTTACCTAAATCAGAAGGAATATCTATCTTATTTAATATAATTGTATCATCCCTATCTAATCCA
>CAZTVT010000165.1:0-1536 GCA_964617175.1 uncultured Clostridium sp. | reverse complement strand
ATGATGATCGGTATCGTCTTCGGTATATTGCCTTCACACAAGGCGGCAAACCTCGACCCTATCGAAGCACTCAGACACGAATAAATCGGTAGTCCAAATTAATCAAAACGAAAAAATGCCCGAAGCACCGGAAATCAATCCGGTTGCCCTTCGGGCATTTTGTTTACTGTAACGTAATATTCCTGTCTTAGGCAGTTAATCTATCAACTCTGCTTTAAACACCATAACAACATCTGCATCCGAACAGCAAAACTCAGCTGTACCCTCTGATTGTCCGGGAATAGAACCCCCATATCTTAAAATATCAATATAAGGAAATGCACAATGCATCGCCATTGGGCAAAGGTTTCCACGCTGAGTATCAAAATCAAATGTATCTCCGACTTTATGACCTCGATGACATCCAAGTTTTCCTCTGCGATCCGTGATAGTAATTCTTATTTTAGATTTTTTACCCATGTTCACTATTCAATACTCCCTTATTCTTTAAGCACTAAACGTTGCGTTCCTCACTCAGTTTTAATTGCATGATGCTATTCGCCTGAAGAAAAGCTCGAGGGTCGCCTCTTGAAGACCCTATTACCAAGCCTTATCAACAATTAAAATATGAGAGTTTTTGTTTCAAGCTTCATATGTGCCTATGCACCTTCTCCAAAGAAAAGTTTCATGTCATCTTCAACAGCACCCACTCCTGTAATACCGAAATTATCAACAAGAACCTTGGCTATATTTGGAGAAAGGAATGCAGGAAGAGTCGGTCCAAGGTGAATATTTTTCACACCAAGGTATAATAGTGCAAGAAGAACAATAACTGCCTTCTGCTCATACCATGCAATATTGTATGCGATCGGAAGGTCATTGACATCATTAAGTTCAAATACTTCCTTTAGCTTCAAAGCAATCAATGCCAAAGAGTATGAATCATTACACTGACCGGCATCCAATACACGCGGAATGCCGCCAATATCGCCTAAATCAAGCTTATTATATCTATATTTTGCGCAGCCGGCCGTTAAGATTACAACATCCTTTGGAAGTTTCTCCGCAAACTCGCTATAATAGTCCCTTGACTTCATTCTTCCGTCACAGCCCGCCATGACGACAAACTTTCTAATCGCGCCTGACTTCACTGCATCAACTACCTTGTCTGCAAGTGCAAATACTTGCTCATGGGCAAAACCGCCTACTATACTACCTGTCTCAATCTCTTGAGGTGCAGAGCATTTTTTTGCCTGCGCAATAATTTCAGAGAAATTTTTAACTTCACCGTACTCCCCCTCAATATGGCGACATCCCGGATAACCTGCAGCTCCGGTAGTCCACAATCTGCCCTTATAGCTTTCAGCAGGCGGAACGATGCAGTTGGTGGTCATTAGAATAGGACCATTAAAAGTTGTAAATTCTTCCTTCTGCTTCCACCATGCGTTACCATAGTTGCCGGCAAAATGAGAATACTTTTTGAATGCCGGATAATAATGTGCCGGCAGCATTTCAGAATGTGTATATATGTCTACTCCTGTACCCTCTGTTTGCTCA
>CAZTVT010000164.1:0-1543 GCA_964617175.1 uncultured Clostridium sp. | reverse complement strand
AGTATAACGATTTATGATAAAGCAGGAAATACGAATACGATAAGTTGTAGTTTAAGTAAAGTGGAAACTTCACAACCGGAACCACAACCGCAATCAAAACCAGAAACAAAAAAAGGATTGGAAATTCATTTTATAGGTAGTGGTGCTTATGATGATGCTATTTTAATTAGGACAGCAGATAAAGTGATTTTTATTGATGGTGGTGATTGGAATTGTCGAAAATATGTAACACCTTATTTAAAATCAGCAGGAATTACAAAGATAGATGTGATGATTGGTTCTCATTTGCATAGAAATCATATAGCGACACAAGCTGATATAATGGATAATTTTGAAGTAGGAGATATATATTATCCTGATGATATATATACTTGCTATAAAAGGGGAAGTTGTATTAAGTCTTCACAAGAATATATTATTGATGGTTTAAATAAACATAATAAGACACCAATTGTATTAACGGCACCAAAAAAGATAACAGTAGGTGATATCGAACTTTATTTTATTGCGCCACATACAATAGTAACTGGAGGAAAATATCCAGAAAATGCTAATTCATTTATATTTATTTTAAAATATTATAATACGGCATTTATGTTTACAGGAGATTCTGGATCAAGCAATATGAATGCTACTAAACTAAAAGAAAAGGCTGATGCTTTGGGAGTTAGTTTGGATGTTGATGTTTTGAAGTATCCTCATCATGGTAATGCAACACTTAATGATAGTTTTTTGTCAGCAATAAAACCTGAATATGTAATTGTACCTAATTATTATCATCCACAATTTCCAAATAGTACTAATAAAGCTATATTAAAGAAATATAATGTGCAAATGTATAGACAAAGTGATAGCAGTACAGCAAATATATTTATATATAGTGATGGTAATAGCATTAAAATTAAATCTAATTATAAACTTAGTTAACCATTTATATAATATAAGGGATGATATTTATGTATTTTAAAGATAAGAGTAATACAAATATAGATTCGGAGTTTAATAGTAATAAATTTGATATAAATAAATATAAAATGCCTTTAATTATTTTGGGAATAATAGTTATCTTGGTGATAGGAATAATAATCTTAGTTAATACAGGGTTATTTAAGAAAGAAACTAATTATTTCTTGACACTTGAAGGAGAAGAATTAATAACTATATATAAAGGAAATGAGTATGTAGAACCGGGATATTCAGGTAGAGATAGTTCAGGAAATGATTTAACAGAAGAAGTGGTTATTTTTAGTAATATAGATACTTCAATTGCTGGTGATTATGAAGTAATTTATACCTTAAATGATAAAATATTAACTAGATATGTTTCAGTTGTCGATAAGCCAGTTGGAGCCACATCAATATATTTAATTGGTGATTTGACAATGTATATGGATATTAATTCAGAGTATGTGGAACCTGGTTATATGGCGATAGATTCGGTGGATAGTACCTTAACGGATAAAGTAATTGTTAAAAATGAAATTGATGCTTCTAAAGTAGGAACATATTATGTAATATATTCCGTTACTAATTCATCAGGAAT
>CAZTVT010000163.1:0-1549 GCA_964617175.1 uncultured Clostridium sp. | reverse complement strand
GCCGGAGCCTGTGAGGTACGCGGAGAGATCCTCCGCCATCTTCTTTGTCAGCGTTGTCACAAGCACGCGCTCGCCCTTTGCCGTTCTTTGGTTAATCTCAGACACAAGATCGTCAATCTGCCCCTCAGTCGGGCGAACCGATATATTCGGGTCTAAAAGTCCTGTCGGGCGGATAACCTGCTCCACAATCTGCGTAGAGTGTTCCTTTTCAAAGTCGCCCGGCGTTGCGCTTACATAGACCGCCTGGTTAATTCTCTCATAAAACTCGTCAAAATTCAAGGGACGGTTGTCGAATGCAGACGGCAGACGGAAGCCGTAATTCACAAGGTTTTCCTTTCTCGCCCTGTCGCCTGCATACATTCCCCTTACCTGCGGCAGAGTAACGTGCGACTCGTCAACAAACAGCAGGAAATCATCGGGGAAGTAATCAAGCAGCGTATAAGGCGAGCTGCCCGGCGCTCTGCCCGAAATTATCCTTGAATAGTTCTCTATGCCGGAGCAGAAGCCTATCTCCCTTAGCATCTCCATATCGTAGCGTGTGCGCTGTTCAATCCGCTGTGCTTCAAGCAGCTTTCCGCGTGAGCGGAAATATTCAAGGCGGCTTCCAAGCTCCTCTTCTATATCCATAAGCGCCTTGCTCATTCTCTCCTGCGGCACTATATAGTGCGAGGCAGGATAAACCGCAGCGTGGCGCAGCGTACCCAGCACCTCGCCCGTTAAGGGGTTAAGCTCGGTTATCCTGTCGATTTCATCGCCGAAGAACTCAACGCGCAGAATTTTATCTCCGCTGCCGGCAGGGAATATCTCAACAACATCTCCCCTCACCCTGAACTTGTTTCGGGTGAAGCTTATATCGTTTCTCTCGTATTGCAGCTCAACGAGCTTCTCAAGCAGCTCGTCACGGTTCTTCTCCATTCCCGGGCGCAGGCTGATAACCATATTACGGTAGTCAATCGGGTTACCGAGGCTGTATATGCACGAAACGCTCGACACTATTATAACATCTCTGCGCTCTGAAAGCGCAAGTGTTGCGCTGTGGCGGAGCTTGTCTATCTCATCGTTTATAGAGCTGTCCTTTTCAATATAGGTGTCGGTCTGGGCTACATATGCCTCAGGCTGATAGTAGTCATAGTAGGACACAAAATACTCTACCGCATTCTCGGGAAAGAACTCCTTAAACTCGCTGCACAGCTGAGCCGCAAGCGTTTTATTGTGCGCAAGCACAAGTGTCGGACGGTTTACACGCTCGATTACATTAGCCATAGTAAACGTCTTGCCCGAGCCGGTCACACCCAGAAGCGACTGCTCACGGTCGCCGCTTTGAATACCTCTGACGATAGCGTCTATCGCCTGCGGCTGGTCGCCCGTCGGGGTGAATTTTGAATGAAGCTTGAAATCCGGCATTGCACACTCCTCCTGATTTTTAGTTTTTAGTTTAGAGTTTAGAGTTTTGAGTTTAGAGTTGAGATTGAAGATGAATTTCGTAACGAGGTCGTAGGGAACTGGCTTGCCTGTTCCGGCTCACACCGCAGAGTGTTATACTCTATTC
>CAZTVT010000162.1:0-1563 GCA_964617175.1 uncultured Clostridium sp. | reverse complement strand
TGGATGACCTGCTCGATCCGAACCGCAGCATCGACGTGTACCTGGCCATGAATCAGGATCAGCTGTTCTTTGGCGAGGAGGCGACGCTGGTTGCGGTGCTCCACGGCTATGACAACGCAGTGTACACCCTGCAGTGGCAGACCAGCGTGGACGGCGAAAACTGGGTGGATGTGCCCGGCGCCACGGAATCCCGCATGACGGTGATCGTAACCGAGGAAAACTATCTGAACTACTGGCAGATTCAGGTTACCATCACGGATGTACTGGACAGCGCGTTCGAGCAGGAGTAAGGCTGGCTGACATAGATGAAGGGGTGAAGAAACATGCTGCGTAACTTGAAGAAAATGCTTGCGCTGCTGGTAGCGCTACAGATGCTGTTCAGCTGCATGCCCGTGACTGCGCTGGCGGGACCGAACAAGGTGGAAACGCAAAGTGGCGGTCAGCTTCTGTCTGGAACCACGTATGCAACAGGAAATGCTAACCATGTGATTTTTGTTGGCCAAACAGTTCAGCTGAAAAAGGACAACAAGCAAAGCTGGTCAACAAGCGATTCCAAGGTGGCAACTGTATCACCAACCAAGGACAGCAAAACCACCACTGTCACGGGTAAGAAACCAGGCTGGGTGACAATTACTTCAAAGAGAGATGGTAAAACAACAGGGACTTGGGTGATCGAGGTTAGAGCTCTTGTCGACCCCACGGGTGTCTCCATTTCCGGCGCAAGCGAAATGGTGGCCTACACCACGACGCAGCTGACCGCTGTGTATACGCCGGATGGGGCCACGCCTACGACGGTTACCTGGAAAACCAACAATGATGAAGTGCTGAAGGTGGACAGCACTGGTTTGGTTACGGCGATGTCGCCCGGCACGGCAAGAATCACTGTGACTGCAACCGATCAGAATGAAAATGTTATCACCTCTGAGGCTCATGAGATTGTGGTGTCTCGTGCGACTACGCACACAAATCCTGCGGACTTCTACTATCTTAAGACACCGACAAGTGATCCTAAGTCTAATAATCCAAGTCAATGGGGTAGAACCTTAGGCGAGGGAAAAATTAACCTGGACAATGCAGTGTGGGACGGAGCACATAAGAACACATACAGTGATGTGGCAAACCGTGTCATTACTTGGCCGGGCGGCGCTCGTGGGACAGCTTATACAGTTCCGAAGGACACGACAAGTGGTTCTCACTGGATGGCAATTTATGATGCTTTTAAGAGCACAGTGGACGGCATTACCTCTGTGGATGATGTAGAAGCGATTATTCTGCATCCATATAAAATATCTGATAATGAAACCTACCATGTGGACTGCACCGTAGAAATCCGGGCCAAGAATGTGTATACTGCTACCTATAAGCTGTGGGATGCCGGCAGTTCAGGCTATGAGTGGAAGGCAGCCGCAAACTATCACAAGGGCGACACCACGGCCCCTGCTGATTTTGATGCCGTGAAGAATCTGCCGACCACCAAGACTGTGAATGGGGTAACCTATACCTTTGTGGGATGGTATACTGATGAAGGCCGCACCGGCAGCCCGGTGAGCTTCCCCTATACCA
>CAZTVT010000161.1:0-1574 GCA_964617175.1 uncultured Clostridium sp. | reverse complement strand
ATAATAGTACTAATAAAGTAAATTGGATAACTATTAGTAGTGATAGGACACCAGAATCAAGAATTTCTTTAGAAATAGACTTAAATTTAATTAAAGAATATAATTCTAGTAATGGTGTAATAGGCTATGAAGTATTAAAACAATGGGTAAATAATTTAGAATTAGCACTTGATTATTTTTATGAATTAAATCTTAATCCGGTTAATAAGTCTATAGTAATAGAATTAACAGGTGTTTCTAATCAATACGCAAGTGCTTACGCATCATCGGCAAATAACAGGATTGTTATGAAAAAAGCATATCATTCATGGTATAGTTTGCCAGGAATGCAAGCAGCTTATGAAAATGGATTTGTTGATATTAATGGTACTATATTGCATGAAATGGGACATGTTTTTTCTAAAATGGTAGGATATTCAAATATTAGTAGTACACCATGGAATTTCAATTCAGAAACTATAAATTTAATGATGGTAAAATATGTTGCAGATAGGTTAATTGAAAATAATCCTAAAATTTCTTTATCTGTAATTTATACAGGAAGACATTATTATAGTGCTGATCAGACAAAAAATCCAGAGATTTATAATTATTTTTCAAATAAAAATGCACAATTAGATAAAAAGGGAGATAATAATAAATATTATGTACATAGTAACTATTCTGATGCTTTTAAAAAACAAATAGAGTTAGACCCTTTTGTTAATGGGGCAAACTATGTTTATCTAATATACAATACAACAAAAATGCTTGATATTGCGGGTAAAGATGCTACTAAAAATACATTTAATGAATATTTTAAAGAAGATATTAAAAATTATAATACATCTAATGAATTTAATAAATATTGTACTTTTGCAGAGATATTAAAAAAATATTCTACTGAAGAAGCTTGGGAAGAAATGGCTTCAAGCCATGATGCTTTATATAATTATTTTGTATTAAAAGTGAATATAAATGAAAGTCCGTTAATAGTTGCTAAAGGTAAATCAAAACAAATTAGTCTTAATATAACATATATGGGCGCATATGATACTATAGAACCAACATATACAATGTTTGACGTATATGACGACAAAACAGAAGAAATGTATAACGGAAATCGTAAATATGCAAAGAATAGTGCAACAGTAAATAAATTTGGATTAGTTACAGGTACAAAGATAACACAAGATAAAAATGCTGCTGTAGTTATACAACTAGGTAAACGTTATGAAATATTACCTATAAAGGTAACTGAACCTGCAATAGATTTAAGTTTGGATAGTTCTAATTTTACTATAACTGATATTACCAAAACGGTTTCAGTTAATGCCACTGTATCGCCAAGCGTAGCAGAACAGAGTGTTAAGTGGACAAGTAGTGATGAAAAAGTAGCAACTGTAAATCAAAATGGACAAATAAAACCAGTTAGTAATGGAACATGTACAATAACAGCAACAACAATAGATGGAACAAATTTAAGTGCTTCATGTGATGTAACAGTAGATATAAAAGCGACAAGTATAAGTTTAAGTCAAAGTTCATATACAATAACAGCAAATGGACAAACTCCATCTTTTACTCCTAAAATA
>CAZTVT010000160.1:1123-1603 GCA_964617175.1 uncultured Clostridium sp. | reverse complement strand
TGATAATACAACGTCAGAAATTAGTAACTACGAAATAGACTTAAAAGATGAGCTAAAAATATCTGATGAAAAAGTAATTGTAACATATGGAGGAAAAAGTACAGAATTTGATATAACAGTAAAAGAAAATACTGTTACAAAGATAGAAATAACAAAACAGCCAACAAAAACTGAATATATAGAAGGACAAAACTTTGATGCAACAGGCATGATAGTAAAAGCAACATATCTAGACGGAACAGAAATAGAAATTACAGATTATACAATAGAAAGCGGAAATGAACTTGGTAAAGATGTAACCGAAGTTGAAATTAAATTTGGAAAATTTAGTGCATTTGTACCAGTAACAGTAAGTGAAAATATATTAGTTAGTATAGAAGTAACAACACAACCAACTAAAACTGAATACATAGAAGGACAAACATTTGATAAAACAGGGATGATTGTAACTGGAACATTATTAGATGGAAGTAGTGTTTT
>CAZTVT010000160.1:814-1113 GCA_964617175.1 uncultured Clostridium sp. | reverse complement strand
GTTTTAATTTCTGGATATTCAGTTTCAGAAAATAAATTATCAACAGATGACACAAAAATAGAGGTTGTATTTAAAGAAAAAATTACATATGTTAATATAGTAGTTAAGAAAAATATAGTTACAAAAATAGAAGTAACAAAGCAACCAATAAAAACAGAATATATTGAAGGACAAATATTTGATAAAACAGGAATGGTTGTAAAAGCAACATATTTAGACGGAACTGAAAATACAATTACAGATTACAATATTAGTAATACTACTCTAAAGGCAGATGATGAAGAAATTGAAGTGGAATT
>CAZTVT010000160.1:0-804 GCA_964617175.1 uncultured Clostridium sp. | reverse complement strand
GAGTAAAAACATCTGTAAAAATTAATGTTACTAAAAATAAGGTTGAGAAAATAGAAATAACAAAACTACCAAATAAAACAAAATATTCTGTTGGAGAAAAATTTGATGCAACAGGAATGGTAGTAAAAGCAATATATTTAGATGGAACAGAAAAAGAAATTACAGATTACAAAATTACTAAAACGGAATCGTTAAAAGTTGGAGATACAACTATTATAATTGAATATGGAGGATTTACATCTAATATAGATATTACTGTTAAAGAAACAGTTTATACAGTTTTAGAAGGTGAAAATGAAAAATTTATAAAAAATCATGATAAAGATATAAGCGTAAGAATTGATGCAGATGTAACATTATTCCAAAAAGTATATATGGATGATAAAGAAGTAGATAGAAGTAATTATGTTGTAACAACTGGAAGTACAATTATAACACTAAAACAAAGTTATCTAAATGAATTAGCTATTGGTAGTCATACAATGAAAACAATATTTACAGATGGCAGTGTTGCTTATTCAACAATTACTGTAATGGAAGAATATAATGAAACAAACAATGTTGATAAAGAAAATACAAATAAAGAAAATAACACTAATCTAACATCAAGTAATCCAAAGACTGGAGATAATATAGTAACATTTGTAGCTATGTTTATGGTATCTGTTCTAGGAATTACTATTACAGTAAAATACAAAAAAAATAAAGTAGCAAGAAAACATTAAGATAAAGCTAAAATAGACTGGTGAATAAAAAGCTAGTCTATTTTGCTTCATAAAAAAGGATTGTATATTATCAAGTAAA
>CAZTVT010000159.1:0-1616 GCA_964617175.1 uncultured Clostridium sp. | reverse complement strand
AGATACCCGAGGGCGGTAAAATTAAATGGTTTTTACCACCGGAGCAGACAGAAGCAATAAAACAAGCAATGCTTGAGAATATAGGGCGTAATATGAGCAGATATGCACAGGCACACCCTGAATCTGCATTATGGAATAAGGACGTCAGTTAAGGAGTGAAAAGAAATGAAAAACAAGGACCCTCGAAAACATCAGATGTTTTGCGACAGCGAAAATAAAAAGTGTTTCGGACATCTGTGCGACACCTGCCTGAGATCAAGAAATTGCAATGCAGGCGTCGCAAAAATAATCATCAGATGTGAAAAATACAGGAAAAGGAGTGAGAAAAGTGTTCATCTGTAACGACTGTGGCGAAATTTTTGACGAGCCAAGGCAAAGTATTATTTTGCACGATGAGGTCGATTGCCAACGGGAAGAATATTACGATACTTGTCCCTCCTGTGGCGAAAACGATATTGACGTAGTTGTTCAGTGCACAGTGTGTAACGACTATATCGCCGAGTACAAAAGAGAAGATTATGTAGCTTTTGAAAGTGGTGATGTCGTTTGCAACGAGTGCTTGCACGATTACTGTGTTGAGAACTTTAGCTGAAAGAGGAGGCGAAAAAATGTATACACTCGTTTGCACACAGTGTAAAAACAGCTACACTGCAAGAAAAAAGGGACAAAGTAGTCTGTGTCCTGATTGCTTGCAGAAATTAAAAAAGAAAAAGGCAGAAGAAAGGCGAAAGCTGCTCAACCGTCCACCTACACCTGACACCGAATTTTTGGTGTGTATATATACATACAGAGGTGACAGCATTAAAAGGATAGCAACAGACCTAATACGCAGTCCTCGAAACGTCCAAAAGATATTAGACGTTGCGAAAGCAAGCGGACGGTATGAGCAATACATCAAAATTTATAAAGCAAGAGGATTGTATAAAAAATGAACAGACCAGTAATAGACCTAACACAGTCTAAGACGTTTTTAACTGTTGTCGGCTTGCTCGTTAGAGTAGGACAGGCAGTCAAAAGAATAGCCGTACGGCTTAAAAATCACACAGCGGATATTATGGCGATTGTTTTGATAATATCAACTGCCATAATAGCAGAGCTTACCTGTAACGGCTCAATCTCTGACAGTGTCGGAGTTGTGCTTATGATAATCAACGGTGCCGCAGCGGTAGGTATTCTGGAGGAACAATAATGGCTTATTATCATACTTGCCCGGATTGTGGTGCAAACCTTGATCCCGGCGAAAAATGCGATTGTCAAACAAATGAAAATTATATAACCAAGGAGGATAACACAAATGTTAGAAATGAAGATCACCATTGCCGCCCCGGATCTGGCGGCAGCCATCAACAACCTTGCTACGACACTCAACCGTGCGAACACCAACAGAGCTGGGATGACACTGGATGCAGCTCACTCCAGCACTATTTGTGCGGGTGTTAAAGGCACGCAGCCCTCAACACCTGTGGCACCAGTAAACCCTACCCCTGCACCGGTGGTCGCTCCCACGCAGGCACCTGGTGTACCTTTGAGTGCGACACCTGCCCAGACAGCAACCCCGATTGCCCCCACGGTCCCTGTTGCGCAGCATGCACCCGTGGCTAATACAGCACCGACTC
>CAZTVT010000158.1:0-1634 GCA_964617175.1 uncultured Clostridium sp. | reverse complement strand
GAGCATGCGGCTGTTAACCGCAGGGTCGTAGGTTCGAGCCCTACAGTGGGAGCCATAGACGATTTTCGTCGAACCACTTTGAAAACCTTGATATAAGAAGATTTCAAAATTTTGACAAAATCAATAAGAGAAAGAAGATAGTTTGATTCAAATCAGATTATCTTCTTTTTGTTGTAAGCGATCAATAAAATAGATTTGTTTGAGTTTATTTTATTCATTTTTTTATGTGTCATTTTATTTTATCATACATAAAATATATTGGAGGGGTAATCAAATAAATGGAAGATATCACGACAAATAGTATAATTATAACATTAATGGGATTTGTTGCCACTTTTATAGCTGTTATTAAGCCTATAATAAAATTAAATAGTTCAATTACTAAGTTAAATACAACAATTGATAATTTATATAATGATGTGATTAAGAATATAAAAAGTATAGAAAAGCTAGAATAAAGAACACATGAACAAGAAATAAAAATTGCTAAATTAGAGGAGAGAAAATAATATGCTAGAAAGAATAAAAAAATTAATAGATGTTAAGTCGATTATTACAATATCTCTTACAATAGTATATTGCATAATGTCATTAAAAGGAGAAATTCAAGATCAATTTTTAACTATATATACTACAATAATAGCTTTTTATTTTGGTACACAGTACCAAAAAAATTCTTTAACTGATAGTAAAAAACAGAATAATATAGAAAGGAATGATAATTATGGATAATGAAATAGATAAAATGGATGATTTTGCAGAAATGGAGGATGTAAAAAAATGAGTTATATAACTAAACTTCCTTTTGAAGGAAGAATAAAAATAACTTATCCTTATGGAGTAAAAGATTATAATTATGCCAGTGGATATCATCAAGGTATTGATATGGTAGGTCTTGATAAAAAAGAAGTATATGCTATTGGAAGTGGTGTTGTAAGTTATGCTGGATGGGAAAATTCTTCTAACTCAAAACAAGGTTTTGGAAAATATGTATCAGTAAAATGTGATGAAACTTCTAAAGGATTTAAAAAAATCTTTTTTGCACATTTAAATAGTATAAATGTATCAATTGGACAAAAAGTAGGAAATGCAACAATATTAGGAATAATGGGAAGTACTGGATTTAGTACAGGAGCACATACTCATGTAGAAATTAGAGAATATAACGCTAATGGAAAACTAATGAAAATTTTAAATCCATCAACGTATATGGGTGTCCCTAATTCATATGTAACAATAGACAGTGTAAATTATAGGATTCAAACAGATGGCAGCAATACTTTAAATAGATATAAAATAATAACACCAAGTGGTGTAAACTTAAGAGAAAGTTATACAACGTATTCTAAAAAAATAGATGCAATACCATATAATACAGAAATAAATGTAATAGATACGTATAAAGGAAATAATTGGCTTTGGGGAAAAACAGAATATAACTCAAAAACAGGATGGTTTGCAATAAGAACTATAAACAATAAAGAAATATATGCACAAAAAATTTGAATTTAAACTAGTATTGTACAAATTGGTATAATACTAGTTTAAAAAGTCTAAACTATTATTTTCTAAATTTTCTATTGCTGTATTTATTTTTTCTTTTACTTCATATCCTGTAGAAGAATTTTGAATAT
>CAZTVT010000157.1:0-1675 GCA_964617175.1 uncultured Clostridium sp. | reverse complement strand
GATTATAGTAATAACATTAGGAATAATTGGTATTACATATGCTATAAAATTTGGTAAATTTAATGCAATAGGATTAAATGTTAATACTAGTACAATAAGTGCAAATATAACTTATGATAGTACAGTAAATGAAGGAACAATAACTAGTACTGGTAATATGCTTCCTATTAGTGATACATTAGTAGATATAAATACTACAGATGAGAGAGTATTAAAAGTAAGTTTTAATATTACTGGAGTAAATACTAATCCTGATAATACTATTTATGATATATCCTTAAGAGATATAAATATGGATAAAGAGTTAAAAAGTTTATATGTAAAATGGAGACTATATAAAAATAATACATTATTATCTGAAGGAAATTTCTCACCATCATTTGATGTTAAAGAAAATAATAGATTAGTCTTAACAGAAGTCCAACAAGATTTAACTACAAGCACTGATAAATATGTATATCTAATGTGGATAAGTGAAGTATGTACTGGAGATATAACAACCTGTGATAGTACAGTTAATCAAAATAAATATACAAATAAAACATTTAATGCATCAATAAAAATAGAAGCAAGTACAAAAACAAAAAAAGAATTAGTAAGAACAAAAGCTGTACTTGGAGATGTAAATGAAGATGGAGATGCAGACTATATTGACGTATCGATGATATATGCATACCTAAATGGAACATTAACACTATCTAATCAACAATTATACAATGCTGATGTAAATGCCGATGGAAAAATAGATAAAGTGGATGCACTATTAATAAATAATAATTATAACAGTGACATTTATAAAAATATTTTACCAAATGAACCAATAACAGATTATGTATTATATGGAGATGTATACGAAGATGGAGAAGTAGATGCTAAGGATACAGTTAAAATAAGACAATATTTAAATAATTATACTACACTATCATATCAACAATTAAAAAATGCCGATATAAATGCAGATGGTAAAATAGATAAAGTAGATGAATTATTAATCAAAAGAGCTGTAGCTAAACAAATACCAAACACACTACCAGATAATCCAATCAAAGACTATATATTATATGGAGACTTAAATGAAGATGGAGAAATAACTGAAGAAGATATAACACTATTATCAAATTACTTAGAAACAGGAAAGAAAAGAAGTGATCAATCATTAAAAAATGCAGATGTAAATGAAGATGGAAAAGTAAATATAGTAGACCTGGGTTTATTACAAATGTATATAGAAAGTCCTGATAATTTTCCAGGCTTTACAGAAAAAAGTCATTCTCTACCAAATTATTCAATAAGTAAAGAATATTATACTATTAATTATGGAGATATAAATTGTGATGGTAGTATCGATGTATATGATATACAATGTTTATATGAATACTTAACAGGGTCAACTACATTAACAGGACAAAAATTATTAAACGCCGATGTAAATGGAGACGGAGTAATAAATAGTGCTGATCAATCGGCATTGCACAAATTATTATAGTAAGTGATGATTGTAAGATTTCAAAGGGGCTGTAATGAAATTATTCTATTTCATTACAGCCCCTTTTTAATGTAATTATTAAAATAATCTTGATATAAATATATATTTATTATATAATATTTTAGAAAGAAGGGATATTATGAAGACAGATGATTTTGATTATTATTTACCTGAAGAACTAATAGCACA
>CAZTVT010000156.1:0-1729 GCA_964617175.1 uncultured Clostridium sp. | reverse complement strand
GAAAAGTATGAAGAAAATACTACAACTACTTCTACAACTGATTCTAAAGTTGTTGGTTTAGATTTTAAAATCGGTGATATTTTTGTTTCAAGTGATAATTTTATTCCTAAATATAACGATAATTATTTTATTCTCTTAGATAAAATTCCTATTTCTCAAAAAAAAGTCAATAGAAAAAAGAAATTCTCTAAAAATTACTGGAAAGCTATAAACAAATTACGATGTGCTCATAGAAAGGTTGTTAATATTAGACAAAACATGTTAAATCAGCTTACAAATAATCTTGCTAAACTCTATGATTTGGTTATCATCGAAGATTTATCAATTAAAGAAATTGTATATAAACTTGGTCGTGGTAAAAATTCATATAACACTAGTTTTAACAGTTTTGTTAAAAAACTATTCTATAAATTTAATGACAATGTAATAAAAATCGACAAGTGGTTTCCAAGTTCTAAAAAATGTTCTAATTGTGGAAAGAAGAAAAGGCGCCTTAAACTCTCTCAAAGAGTATATAGGTGTGCCTTTTGTAACCATGTAATTGATAGAGATCTTAATGCTGCTATAAATATACGAAATGAAGGAATGAGAATATTAGGAATAAATTAATCTAAATTAATAGTTTTATCGTAATTAATTGGTAAATTTTACCAAAACTTATCTATTTCTACATCATACAAATAAAAAATTAACTATTTATTTGATAGTATATCAAAATCCAAAATACACAAATTTTCACTATGGGGCACATAGGATGAGCGTTCTAACTACACTTTTTAGTGACTATCTACGAATTTAGCAGTACCTATTTTTCTTTTGAAATAGGGGCAATACATGCTAAAATGCCAGAATTTCTAACTCAAGTCTATTTATTTTATCAAAAGCTTATATATACAGCTATACCTAGCATACTATTTGCATGCAAAAAAATATGATGTGTTTTTAAATTTACACACCATATTATACACCCTCACATTTTACTTATATTATGTAATCCAAATGTGAGATATCCCATATATATTTAACCCCATATATTTTTTTACAAAACTAACTCGGGTTATTTTATTTTATATCCATCTCCATCAGCCTCAAGCCCTATATCAGAATTTAGACAAACTAGAGGACGGAAGCCGAATTTAGTAATGTAATAGTCGTTAATGTACACATCACCGTGGTAGTACACATACATAACGTAGTCAGTGAAAGTAGCAGAAGGCGAAGCCAGCCACATTCCGTATGCATTTGTTGTGCTTGTTATTACATACAAGCTATCACTTGTACTTAACATTCCACTATAAGAATTTGCCCAGTTTGTTCCTCCATCTTTACTTATTTCATATCCTATTGAGCTACTTGCTCTTGCTCTATAATCTTTTCCAGCATCTTCATATTTTTTGCTATATGATGCCATTAACATCTCTACTGTTGGTCCACCTATTGCATATTCTGCTTTATCTGTCTTAAAACTACTCCATATTCCTGTATCTAACATATATGCTACTGCTTTCATATTACGACTTGTACTTGTATATCCTTTACTAAAGTAATCATTATTTAATGCTTTTATTTTCTCGTCTATTATATTTGCACTTCCTGTATAGTCTCCTATTACATTATTAAATGTTGCCGCTTTTGGATAACTACCAGTTGCTGGTTTATGTCCTGCGCTTGTCGTTGGTAATTTACTTACATCTACATAATCTGATGCTATTATATACACATTTTTTCC
>CAZTVT010000155.1:0-1776 GCA_964617175.1 uncultured Clostridium sp. | reverse complement strand
TGGGGGTGGACGGCATCATCTCCGGCGGCCAGACCATGAACCCCAGCACCCAGGACATCCTGGAGGCTGTGAACCGGGTCCCCGCCGAGACGGTCTATGTGCTGCCCAACAACAAGAACATCATCATGGCCGCCCAGCAGGTGGATCCTCTTACCCCCAAGAAGGTGGTGGTGATCCCCAGTAAGACCATTCCCCAGGGCGTCACCGCCATGCTCAGCTTCAACCCCGAGGGCACCGAGGAGGAGAATACCGAGCAGATGACCGAGGCCTTGTCCACCGTGGACACCATGCAGATCACCTACGCCGCCCGGAACTCCGATTTCGACGGCTACATTATCCACGAGGGCGACTACCTGGCCATGTACGGCAGCTCCATGTTCGGCACCAGCCGGGATATCAAGGTGCTGCTGCGCTCCCTGGCGGAAAAGGTTCGGGATGAGGGCAAGGAGTATATCACCATCTATTACGGCGCGGACATCGCCGAGAAGTACGCCCAGAAGACCGCCGACCTCTTCGCTGAGATCTGCCCCAATGCGGATGTGAATCTGCTCAACGGCGGCCAGCCGGTGTACTATTACCTGATCTCCGCGGAATAATGTATCGTGCTTATCGGCATAAGCCGGCTGCTTCCAAAAGCCTTGGCTTCCCCTCTGGGGGAGCTGGCAAAAATCTCTGATTTTTGACTGAGAGGGCATCCGTTCTGAACGCGCGTACCCTCTCCGTCAGCCCTTTCGGGCTGACACCTCCCCCATGGGGGGAGGCGAAGCGCGGGGCTGCGCGGTGTCGGTCAGCTTTTCATTCACAATGCGATCCGTTGGATTCCCGGCCCACTGCCTGCGGGCAGTGGGCCATGCCCGTTCATATCATCTCGGAAAGGAGCACGCCTATGATGCGGTTTCCCAAAGGCGGCCTGCTGGGCAAAATGAACCATGTTATGGAAAGGCTGCGGGAATTCCACATTCCCAACCACGCCGCCGGCACCTGCTACTTTATCGTGCTGTCGTTGTTTCCCGCCCTGGTGCTGGTGCTGAGCCTGTTGCGCTTCACCACCCTGACCGTGACGGATTTTATGGAGCTGCTGGACGGTGTGATCCCCGATGTGCTGCTGCCCTCGGTGGGGCGGCTGCTGAACAGCACCTTCAACGGCGCCACCGGGATGCTGGTGTCCCTGTCCGCCCTGACGGCCCTCTGGTCCGCCAGCCGGGGGATCTACGGCCTGGTCATGGGGCTGGATGCCATCTTCGGTGTGGAAAAGCGGCGCGATTACCTCCATGCCCGGCTCATCAGCGTGGTGTATACCTTCCTGTTCGTCCTGGTGCTGCTGCTGACGCTGGTGCTCCACGTTTTTGGCAATACCATTCTGGCGCTGCTGCCGGTGGAAAAGAACAGCCTGCTGCGGTTTTTGACGGAGGTCATCGACCTGCGGTTCTTTCTGCTGCTCTTCGTCCAGACGGCCCTGTTTACCGCCATGTATATGTTTCTGCCCAGCCGCAGGAGCCGGTTCCGGGAGTACATCCCCGGGGCGCTGCTGTCCTCCATCGGCTGGCTGGTGTTTTCCGACCTGTTTTCCCTCTATGTGGAGAATTTCGACAAATACGCCAACATCTACGGCTCGGTGTACACGGTGGCCCTGGCCATGCTGTGGCTGTATTTCTGCATTTCCATCCTGTTCTACGGCGGCGCCCTGAACCGCTTCCTGGTGAACCACTGGGATTGACGGGGCGGAAAATGTTGCGTTTTTGTAAACTTGGAAAAATGTTTACGGTCTGTTCACAT
>CAZTVT010000154.1:0-1788 GCA_964617175.1 uncultured Clostridium sp. | reverse complement strand
TTCCAACTTATAATTCTACAATATATTTAATATCATTATCCCAAGATTTCAAAAAATTAAATAATTTTTCTTTTTTTACAAAAAAAAGAAAAATGTGTAACTTTTTTTGCTAATATGATAATATATAAAAGAGGGGGATTAATATTTATGAAAAATTATAGTATAAAACATTATATAAAAAATGGCAATATAAATATCAATAAAATGATTAATGATTATAAAGGATATATTATTTCAATCATAAAAAATAATTCTGTAAAAGCACTGTCATATGAGGATGAAGAAGAGGTAGTTTCAGATGTTTTTTTAACTGTATGGAAAAATAAAAATAAAATAGATAAAGAAAAGCCTTTAAAAAACTATATAGCAGGAATAACAAAAAATTTAATAAATATAAAATTGAGAGAAACAAAACATTTTGAGTTAGTAGTTAGTTTAGATAAAGATATAGAAGATAACCTTGCAGATATAAACTTAATATATGAACAGAATGAAATTTTAAATGCTATTAACGAAGAATTAAATAACATGAATTTAGATGATTACAAAATTTTTACTAAATATTATTATTTTTCAAAAAGTATTAAAGACATTTCTAATGAATTAGGAATATCAGAATCTAATGTTAAAGTAAAACTTTATAGAATTAGAAAAAAGTTAAAAAACAAATTAACAAATAGAAATATTATATATAAAGTATTACTCTTAGTTTTATTATTAGGTACAATCACAGGAACAATATTTGCTAAAGAAATATTTAATCTTATAAAAACTTTTTTTGGCACATCTACTGGTGTTGAGAGTGCAATAAAAAGTGGGTATATATCAGATACAAATATGAATTATATTAATAAAAATGAAATAAGTTTAAAAATCGAATCTGTACTAATGGATGATTATAATCTAGATTTAATGTTTAATATTCAATTAAACGATATAAATAATAATAACGTTTTATATATGGAAATTCCCAATTTATTGATTACCGATGAAAATAATAATATAATCCTATCCAAATTTGAAAATGAAGATAAATATTTAGAATTTTGTAAAAATAGAGGGATACAAGCTAGCTACAGTAATATAGGTTATAGTGATGGAAGTGAAAGTGCGATAATAACAAATAAAAATGAAAAAAGTTTTAATTATTCTTATGCTACACATTCACAAGAATTTCCAAAATCAAAAAAATTATATTTGAAATTTGATAAGATTATTATAAAGTATACCGATGAAAATGGAAAAGAAAATAATAATATTTATAATTCAAATTGGGAATTAAATATTGATTTACCAGAACAGTTTTATAACCGAGAAACAATAATATATCATTTGAAGAACGTTAATATGGATGATTTTAAATTAATTAGTGCATCAGTTTCTAATACTGGATTAAAAATAGAATTTGAAACTACATGGGGACAAAAGTTATATAATATTAATGATACTCAAAAACTAAAGGAACAAAAACTCTTTAATTGGATGGATAATGGATTTGATGAAGTCGTTGCAAAAGGAGAAAGACCAATACATAATGATCATATAGTAAATATGAAAAATAAAAAGTTTTATCCTAATGGTGTATCCGATGGAGATGGAATAACAATTCAAGAAACAAATGGAACATTAAAATATCGTCAATTATATACACTTACCAATTCTGAAGCTACACCAATAATAAAGTTAATTTTTGAAGTAAATAATGAATTATTAAAAAGAGAAACAGAAAAAGTTATAGAAGTAGAATTAGAAAGGAAATAATTATGTTAAAAATTGCAATAATAGATG
>CAZTVT010000153.1:0-1796 GCA_964617175.1 uncultured Clostridium sp. | reverse complement strand
TTCTTACACGCCCTGCACAAATCCTCATTCACAACGGCAACGCCGTTACAAACCTTAATCGCATCAAACTCACACGCATTAACGCAGTCGCCCATACCAACGCAGCCATAAGTACACCTACCGCCGCCGGCGAGAAGCTGAACAGCCGCTGCGCAGGATTTTATTCCTTTATAATTCACCCTTTTATCCGTGTTGTCACAGCTGCCGCTGCACATAACACGGGCAGTTTTCGGCTCTGCGCTTGAAGCCTCAACACCGAGTATCTGCGCTACTGCCTTTGTGGCGGCGTCCCCCCCTACAGGGCATTGTCCCGGCTCGGCTTCGCCCTTTGCGAGCGCCTCGGCATAGCCCGAGCAGCCCGAAAAGCCGCACGCACCGCAGTTTGCGCCGGGCAAAGCCTCGGTAAGCTTTTCCACTCTTTCATCAACAGGTACGGCGAAGAATGCAGACGCAAACGACAGCACAACAGCCACAACAAGACCTATTGCGCCGACAACAGCTACGGCAATCAGAATTGTTTCCATTAAGCATACCTCCCTTAACCCATCAGACCTTCAACAAGGCCTGCAAAGCCTAAGAACGAAACCGAAACAAGGCTTGCGGAAACAAGCGTAATCGGCAGTCCCTTAAGCGATTTAGGAATGTCGGCAGTTTCAAGACGGCCTCTTACTCCTGCAAATATAACCATAGCCACAAGGAAGCCTATGCCTGCGCCCAAGGCGTTCACAAGAGCCGTAACATAGGTGTAATCCGGGCTCTGAGCCGCCTTTTCAAGCACAAGCATTGTAACGCCTAAAACGGCGCAGTTTGTTGTGATAAGCGGCAGATATATGCCCAGCGAATTGTAAAGCGGCGGCATATATTTTTTAAGAATAATCTCCACAAGCTGAACAAGTCCTGCGATTACAAGAATAAACACGATTGTCTGCAAATACTCAAGACCGAACGGCACGAGGATATTTTCATAAATCGGGTAGGTAACGGCAGTGGCAAGCACCATTACAAAGGTTACAGCGGCGCTCATACCAAGCGCAGTGTTTACCTTTTTCGACACGCCCAGAAATGGACAGATACCGAGGAATTTCGACAGAACATAGTTCTCTGTCAGTATAGCCGCTAAGAACACGGCAACAAGCTGTTTAACCATTGCACTGTCCCTCCTCCTTAAGCTTTGAGCAATTCTTGTTCATCGGGCATTTTGCACAGCTTATGTCCTCGGCTGTTTTCTGCTTACCGCTGAGCTTTGACGAAAGCGCAACGAGCAGACCGAACACAAAGAAGCCGCCCGGCGGAAGAATGAAAATAAGTATCGGGTCCATAAAGCCTGAGGTAACAGTCAGACCGAATATCGTTCCCGAACCGAAAAGCTCTCTTATAGCACCCATAAGCAGCATAGCCGCAGTAAAGCCGACGCCCATACCGAGTCCGTCAACCATTGACGGTATAACGCTGTGCTTGCTTGCGAACATCTCGGCTCTGCCGAGGATAATGCAGTTTACAACGATAAGTGGGAGATAAATTCCCAGCGATTCGTCAAT
Source organism: uncultured Clostridium sp. (assembly GCA_964617175.1). GTDB lineage: Bacteria > Bacillota > Clostridia > TANB77 > CAG-465 > CAG-465. Next base: position 258 of record CAZTVT010000153.1, on the reverse strand, counting down.
TGCCGGTGCAAACGCCTTGACAAGCATCTGAACCATCGTAACAAAGCCTGCTATTATTGTTATATAAGCAGGAATTCTCACCTTGTCGGGGATAACCTTTCTCAAAAGCGATATAACCGCATTTGAACATATCAATACGATAGTTGCCGCAGCACCCATACCAATTGCGTTTGACGCCTGTGTTGTAACGGCAAGCGTCGGACAGGTGCCGAGTACAAGACATAAAACCGGATTTTCTTTGATTATACCCTTTGAAAA
>CAZTVT010000152.1:0-1824 GCA_964617175.1 uncultured Clostridium sp. | reverse complement strand
ACATTTGATAGAAAGAATTGAATCAAGAAATGGAACTCATACAATTGATGCTGCAGCTAATCTAGGCATTGGAAGCAAAGAATATGAATTAATTGATATAGATGAATAAAAGAATTCCCTACAAAAAATAGGGAATTTTTCATTATTAAATAGATAGCGTTAATTGCCCATCAACAATAGGTAATCCAGAATAATTAGCATCAGTTAAAGTGAAATCTCTAGTAGCGGCTTCAGCATTAGCAATTTCAACAGTAGCTGTTTCTTCAGATAATGTAGTATTTTGTACATCAGAATTAAAAGTATGTTCTCCATCAGAAGCCGTTTGCTTGTAATAAATAACCGGAGCATCACCATCTGCTGAATATGGTACAAAATTAAAAACAGCATTACCTTCATCATCAGAAGTAATTGGATCACCATACGTTGTACCCTCTGAATCACAACGATAAAATTCTGCTCCAACAATCGGAATTCCAATTTCACTTCCATCATCACTTACATGTAAAGTTAAAGTTCCCACAGCAGCAATTGTAAAAGCATATTCATTAACTCCATCTGTAATCTCCTGTGAAGCTGGATCTATGGAATCATTATTATAACCAATAACATTAGCCACAACAGTATATGTTCCATTGTCAAGCGCTTTACTTCCTTTACCATTTGTAATAGGAATATTATGCTCTTTCACTAAATTTCATTTCTCCCTTCTCAATTGGCAAATCTTTGTAATATCTATCTGTCAATTTAAATGTAATTAAAGGTAATTTATGAAAATTTATTCTACTAAAACAAAATAAAAATTTATTACATTTATTATCACAAACTAAAATATTTCTACAATCTCTCATTACTTCCTTTTTTCCTTTAAAACAAACTATAATTTTAAATATACCACTACATGAAGGACTAAATTTATACCACCCTAAACAGTCAGTATCTCCCTCACAAACTAAATTATTATCTAAATCATATACCCATATATGAAATTTATCTATTCCTATTGTGTCATTAAAAAAACATTTAATCATTACTATTCCTTTTTTCATCAATAATCACCTCAATTACTCAATATATCATATGAAAATTTAAAATCTTTGAAAATGATTAAAAACTAAAAATACTGAAAGAAGATAAAATCAACTTTCAGTATTAATATTTAATTAAACAGCAATAATATTAATTATGCGCCTTGCCTTCCAAGATACTCTATTACAATAGTAACTATTGAATTAACAAAATAAGAAGAAGCACTAATATTCTTTAAACTAGGTGTATTTAAGTAAATTGTTTGTGGACCTAAATTTACTAATTCATAAGCATTAGAAATATCTTCTACTGCTATAATACCTTGACCAACTAATTGTGTAGCCTCGTCATAATAAGTCCATTGACTAGCACCTATAAAGACAGCATCACTATCAACTAATCTAAAAGCAACCGCTACAAAATCATTATCAGGATCAAACTCAGTATTAGTCTGTTGAGAATAAGCCGACAATGTAAAGGTAATTTTATAGTATCCTTCTACATTAAATTGAATAGTATCATCTACTGTATCCAAAGTAATTATACTACTAATATCTAATTCTTTTCTTTCAATTGGTAATCTTTCTTTACTAGGAACAGGAATACCATCACTTGAAGTATCATCATTAAATGATACTAAATAAGCAGAACGAGCATAACCTATTGGACCAGTAGCTCCAGTTGGTCCAATAGGACCAGTAGGTCCTTGAATACTTCCAACATTTATCCAATCGTTTTCATTATCTGACCAAACATATAAATCACCATTAATTAAATATGAATCACTTTGATTTCCAG
>CAZTVT010000151.1:0-1849 GCA_964617175.1 uncultured Clostridium sp. | reverse complement strand
GAGGAGGATCTGGTGCCCCGGGCGGGGTACCGGCTCATCGGTCTCCCCTCCGCCTGTTTTGACCGGGAGATTTCCTGGCAGGCGCTGAAATACAACGTCCGGGGCCTGGGCAAGATCCGCCAGGCCATTCGCCGGTGCAGGCAGATTCTGAAGGAATTCGGGCCGGATGTGATCATCGGCACCGGGGGCTACGCCAGCTTTCCGGCGCTGTATGTGGGCAGCCGGATGGGGATCCCCACCTGCGTCCATGAGAGCAACGCCGTACCCGGCCTGGCGACCAAAATGGTGGCGGGACGGGTGGACCGGATTCTGGTGTCCTTTTCCGAAAGCGGCGCCCATTATCCCCACCCGGATCGGGTTCGGGTGGTGGGAATGCCGGTGCGCCGGGAATTCATCTATACCCGGCAGGAGGAGGCCAAGGCGGAGCTGGGGATTTCCGGGCCGCTGGTGGTGTCCGCCTTTGGCAGCCTGGGCGCCCGGGATATGAACACAGCCGTGGCGGAGCTGTTCCGGCTGGAGCAGCAGGCGGGCTTCCCCTTCCACCATATCCATGCCACCGGCTCCTTCGGCTGGGCATGGATGCCGGAGAAGGTTCGCTCCCTGGGGGTGGATCCGGACAAATGCGAGCAATTGGATATGCGGGAGTATATCTATAATATGCCCACGGTGATGGCCGCGGCGGATGTGGTCATCAGCCGGGCGGGGGCTTCCAGTTGCAATGAGATTGCCGCCTCGGGAACGCCCTGCATCATCATCCCGTCTCCCAACGTGACCAACAACCACCAGGAGAAGAACGCTCAGGTGTATGCCCAGCGGGGGGCCGCCGTGGTGATTCCGGAGAAGGAATGCACGGCACAAAAACTGTTTGACGAAATCACCGCTCTGCTTGCTGACGAACCCCGCCGCCGGCAGATGCGCCGGGCACTGCTGGATTCGGTGGTGCCGGACTCCACGGAGAAAATCTGCGATATACTCGAAGAACTGGCGAAAGCCTGACCGCCTTACCAAGGAGGGAACATATGGATACCGAACAGAGAAGACGGCCTGAGGGCAGCCGGCCCAGAACGGACAGCCAAAAGCGGCCGGCATCCTCCAAAAACCGGAGAACCGCCGCCCAGCGCCCCAACTCCAATACCGCCCGAACCGGAAGCCGCACCCGCGCCCCGGAGCCTTCCCGGAACCGGCAGGAGACCCGGCAGAATTCCCGGCGGGAAACCCAACAGCGGCAGCCCTCCGGGCGGCGCCGGACATCCACGGCAGCGCCCCGGCAGAAAATCAAGCGCCCCGAGATCATCTATACGCCGCCCAAGCCCTTCAGCCGGAACCGGTTCCTGCTGCGCCTGGCCACGGTAGTGGCGGTGGTGCTGGCTGTCACCTTCGGAATGTCCATTTTCTTTAAGGTGAAAACCGTCACCGTCTCCGGCGCCAACCTATATTCCCCCTGGACGGTTCGGGAGGCCTCAGGCATTGAGGAGGGGGAGGGGCTGCTGACCCTGAATCAGCCCAGGGCCAGCGGCAGAATTACCGCCGCGCTGCCCTATGTGAAAAGCGCCCGGATCGGAATAAAATTGCCGGATACGGTAAATATAGAAATCGTGGAAACCGAGGTGGTCTATTCCATCCAGGCCCAGGACAACACCTGGTGGCTCATCAGCTCCCAGGGGAAGGTGATCGAAAAGACCGACGCCGTGAAGGCGGGGGACTATACCAAGGTTCTGGGCGTGAAGCTGGCGGCGCCCCTGGCGGATCAGCCGGCTGAGGCTGTGGAGGAGAATGCCACCGCCGGGACGGAGGATCCGACCCAAACCGCCGCGCCCGTGACGGTGACGGGGGCCAGGCGGCTGGAGAC
>CAZTVT010000150.1:0-1858 GCA_964617175.1 uncultured Clostridium sp. | reverse complement strand
GAATGGCAAGTGCCGCCGAGGCACTCATATCCACGGGAGTCTGTGTGCTTTCCGCAACCGCTGTTACATAGTCACGGACAACCTTCGGTAAAGATTCCGTCGGAAATGACGGCAGATTTGCTTTTTCAAAAGGTATCGGTATTTCCCACTTTATCGGTGAGGGAGCGTTGTACTCCTCGGGGGCAACGTAACCCGGCTGAGAGCATACCTTTTTATAAAACTTTCTGGCACTCTGCCATATGGTTTCAAGCTCACCGTCCTCCAAAGGCGGTGTGCAAGATTCGGCTCGTTCAAGATATTTTGTGTGAGCCTCATCCGTATCTCCGAGTCTTTTGAGTAACTTGCCTGCGAAAAGGGACATTGTGTTATTACGTCTGCCTTCGGCAATGGTTACACCCAGCTCGGCAAACGCCCTCTCCGCAGACTCTTCTTTAATGAATGCGGTTAAGGTGGTGTTGCCTTCAAAGAATGTAACCTCGGTGTCGGGATTGCCGAAAAAGAATCTGGCGGCATCCAAAGCGTTATCATCAAAAAAGGGATACATCTGCTGTACCGACTTCATAAAAGTGGTGTATTCGGCAGGGTCTGTAATAGGCTCGATTGCAAATATGACGTGAAACCTGGGGCGTGGTGATTTGCTTACTTTCTGTTTCATATGGTGTCGGCTGGTACTGACCACACACGAAACATCGGGAAACAGCCGAGAGATATCTTTCGGGGAGATCCACTTTGCAGCATCTTCCGTAAAATCGTTATCGCAATCAAAAACAGCGGTAACGGATTCTTCAAAGTGACCTTTAAAGCGGATAAATACGTGATCTTTAACCATACAGCGTTTCAGTTCTTCGGGAGTGGTTGCTGTTCCCTTGCTGGGATACTGACAGTTTTGTGGGTTTCCGCATACATCGGCATAATACACGGTGATACTTTCATTCATTATTCATCACCGCTTTCAGATTTTGTTCGGAGCCAAGCCTTAAAACCTTCAACCGGAATCAAGATGCGAGTGCCGATATGGAGCGTAGGAAATCCCGGTTCCTTCACAAGCTCGTATGCTTTTGGTAGGCTGATGCCCATGTGAGCGGATAACTCCTGAACGCTCATTGTTGATTTTTCCATACTTATTTAACTCCTTCCTTTAGTATTGGTTTTTGTCCACCTACATCGCAGAACCAAGTCGTATCTCCCTTGGCGGTTCGGCTACCGACCTGCGCTCCGGTATTACCATCGTGGCACAGTGTCGACAGTATATCTGCGTGGGTGGGATTCAGTTGTCAAAGAACGCCGAAACTCACTAACTGTGAGATTTCATTTTATATGATACAACATTTAGTTATCTGTGTCAATAGCAAATCTCACACTTTGTTAAAATATTTTTTCGTATTGTATCTTATTTAGTGAGAAAACCATTGACAAAACTCACAGATGGTGATATTATTGATGCATCGGAGGTACAAAATTATGTTTGCTGAAAGATTAAAAGAGTTACGAAAAGATAAAAACATGACCCAAGTGCAGCTTGCAGAGGAATTGGGCGTTTCTAAAGGAACCGTTGCAATGTGGGAGATCGGCAAGCGAGAGCCGAACTTTGAAACATTAAATCGCCTTTCCGATATTTTTGATAAACGCATCGATTACATTTTGGGGTATTCAAATGATGCATCATCTCCGCAGTTTACCGAAGAGGATATTGATCAGCTCGGTCGTTGGGAAGTGGAAGACCAGTTCAGGGAAATCATAATGACATATCTTTCACTTGATGAATATGGAAAAACGGCTGTTGAGAGTCTCATAAAAGCAGAAAAACTCCGCTGTCATGAACAGCAGAGCATTTGTAACACAGAAGATATTGTATTAA
>CAZTVT010000149.1:0-1869 GCA_964617175.1 uncultured Clostridium sp. | reverse complement strand
ATGATGACAACGGCAAGCCCTTCGTCTACTGCTATGACCGCAGCGGCGAGGTGGTGGAGCAAAGCGTGCTGCTTGGCATCAACAACGGCACCATCGTGGAAATCAAGGACGGGGTGCGCACCGGCGAAACCGTGCTTATTCCCCCTGCGGACATGGTGCTGCCCATGATGAGAATGATGAACCGGTAAGCGGGGGGCTGTGGTATGAGCGAAACGATTCTTTCCATGCGGGGCATTGTGAAGCAATACCGCATGGGCGATGAAATCCAAACCGTGCTGCGGGGCATCGACCTGGATGTGCGGCAGGGCGAGTTTGTCGCGGTGCTGGGGCCGTCGGGCTCGGGCAAATCCACGCTGATGAACATCATCGGCTGCCTGGACACCCCCAACAAGGGCACCTATACCCTCCACGGCCGGGATGTGCAGGGCCTGGACGAAAGCGAGCTGGCCCAGGTGCGCAGCCGGGAGATCGGGTTTGTCTTTCAGTCCTTCCAGCTGTTGCAGCGGCAGGACGCCCTTCAAAATGTGGAGCTTCCCCTGATCTACAGCGGCATGCCCGCCCATGAGCGCCCCGCCCGCGCCCGGCAGATGCTGGAGCGCGTGGGCCTTGCGGACAAAGTGCATCACTACCCCAACCAGCTTTCCGGCGGGCAGCAGCAGCGGGTAGCCATCGCCCGGGCCCTGGCCAACAACCCCACCATCCTCCTGGCTGACGAGCCCACCGGCGCGCTGGATCAGCAAACCGGCCGCCAGGTGATGAACCTGTTCCACGACCTGAACGAGGAAGGACACACCATTATCATGATTACCCACGACATCGGCATTGCGCGGCATGCCCGGCGCATCGTCCGCATCCTGGACGGCATGCTGACCGAGGGGGTGGCCGAAGATGCTTAAGGAAAGCCTGCGGATGTCCTGGCAAAACATCAGGGGCAACAAGATGCGCACCTTCCTGACCATGCTGGGCATCATTATCGGCGTGACGGCCATCATCACCCTGATTACCACCGTGGAGGGCGCGACGGGGGAAATCACCAGCCAGTTCACCGCCCTGGGCGCGGGCCGCGTGACCGTTTCGGTTACCGGTACGCCCCTCAAGACCGGCCTGAACAGCACGGACATCCAGCGCATCAGCCGCATTGACAACATTACCGGCGTGGACCCCACCGTGTCCTTCACAAGGCATGTGGCCGGAGACGGCCGCCTGGCGGAGGATGTGACCATCGAGGGCCGCAGCTCCGCGTATTTCAGTGGGGAAAGCGGAGGTATCGGCATGGGACGCGGGCTGACCGACATGGACATGGATCGCCACAGCCGGGTGTGCGTCATTGACCAGACGCTCCACGCCGCCCTTTTCCCCAACGAGAATCCCATCGGCAAGGAAATCGTCATTGCCGGGCTGACCTACACTGTGGTGGGCATGCTGGATGACAGCAGCGACAGCGACGTGATGCGGGCCATGTCCTCCATGTCCGGGGGCAGCGACGGCGGCACGGCCATCATCCCCTATCAGGCCGCCATGCGGATGATGGGCAGCAATTCGGTCAATTCCCTGACGCTGTACCTGAAGGACACCAGCCAAAGCGATGAAACCATCACCGCCGTGGAGGATGTGCTCAACGCCGCCTTCAACTACCGCGACAACGCATACCGCATCATCAACCTGGACAGCCTGCTGGACACCATGAACACCATGACCGGCATGATGACCACCCTCCTGGCGGGCATTGCGTCCATCGCGCTGCTGGTGGGCGGCATCGGCATCATGAACATGATGCTGGTTTCCGTCAGCGAGCGCACCTCGGAAATCGGCCTTCGCAAGGCCCTGGGCGCCAAGCCCTCGCTGATTCAGACGCAGTTCCTCATCGAG
>CAZTVT010000148.1:0-1887 GCA_964617175.1 uncultured Clostridium sp. | reverse complement strand
CGTTAATATAATTATATAATCTATTCCAATCTTTAATGTTTACTTTTCCATCTCCATTTATATCGCCTTTTTCATATTCGTCAGCAACAATGACATCACATGTACTAACAACAGTATTATCTTCTTTTAAATAAACTTCAATTTTTGTGTTGCCTATATTTTGAGCTAAAATATTACCACTTTCATCTACTGTAGCAATGTCTTCATTTAAAGATTTATATATTAAATCTTCACTTGGAATACTAGTGTTATCGTTATATTTAGCAGTAATTTTTGTTTGCATATCCTTTAATAAAAAAACTCGATTACTTGATAGCTTTATAGTCTTTTTTTCAAATACAGCTGTTAAAGTTGTATTTGAATCAAATTTAATATTTGTTGTAACCTCATTTCCATTCTGATCAATCCATTTTACAAAAGTGTATCCTTTTTTACTAACCTCTGGAAAACTTGATATAGAAGTTCCTTTATCTATACCTCTTTCTTCTAATATTTTACCTTCACTTACAAAAGTTAATTTAACTTGCTCTTTCATATACATAATATTAAGATCAACTCTTCCACTAGCAGTATTAGCTCCTTCTATATTTCCACTACGAGTATACTGCCATATTAAAGGATAAATCCCAGAATTTGCAATTTGTATTTTACTAGAAAAATCAGGACTGTTTGGCCAAAAAGCATACCAAAAGTCATATCCTAAAGAATTTAATCTATCTACATCTAAATGATTAACAAACCAATTCTTATTTGCATAAATCATTGGAGAATATCCCGCTTCCCTTATTTTAGTACAATAAGTTATAACAATATCAGTAAGTGTGCTTCTATCTAATGAACCTTGATATTCATTATCTTCTACATCATATGCAATAGGAAGAGACATGTTGCTAGCATATCCCCCTGTACTTTTTAAAGCGTTAATTGTATATTCTGCTTCTAAAGCTGCTTCTGTTGTATTTCTTGCATATGAATAATGATATATTCCAAAAGGAATTCCATAATCGCTTGCGCCTTTTATGTTGTTGTATAACTGAGCATCATACTGAAAGTTATATTCCTTTCCATTGGCAGCATCATTTTGATCATACCAACCAAAAGAAGATCTTATCATAACAAAATCTATACCTTTACTTTTTAATTTTGCATAATCAACATTACCATTAAAAGTTGAAACATCGAGACCTCTATAGAAACCTACTGACAAATCTAAACTTTGAACATTTCCGTTTCCATCAGTTATTGTTATAACTGTTTGTCCCATTTTATTTCCTGTTACAACTCCGTTTGAATCTACACTTGCTATCAAACTATCAGATGAACTATAACTATATATTGCATTAGTATCTTCTTGTATGCTTTTTATATCAAATTTCTCATAAATATTTATTGATTTACTTGAAACTTTTAAAATATTAGTACTAGCAAATATATTAGAAATGCTAAAACAAAGTACAAAAAACATTGCAAAACACACAAATTTAAAAATTCTACTTATATTTTTCACAATTAATTTCACCCTTTATTATTACTCTAGAATTGATATTTTTTCAGATAAATACCTCGTTATTTTTAAAACATCAGCAACATCGAATATATCATCTTTGTTTACAATTCCTCTATTTTCTTCATATTCTGTTAATATACTCCTTGAAAAAGTATACATTCCATACGTCACATCTGCTACATCTACGTTTGATGTTATATAACATGAAGCACTTAAGTTTGTTCCGTCTACTGTTGCAATTGTTTCATCACTACTTGTCCATTTTACTTTTTTATTATTTGTACTAGATGGTTTTATTGTCGGTACCAACTTAGTCTTTGCAATATTGGAGATGTTATTTCGTTATCTTTATTTGAATTTTCATCTTTTTCACCAATTGT
>CAZTVT010000147.1:0-1891 GCA_964617175.1 uncultured Clostridium sp. | reverse complement strand
TGTAATCATTTTGTGATAATGTCATGTTATATCATTTTTTGAAAATGTCAGTCAGTGATATAATATGCTCCTTGTGAAAGGAGTAATCAATTATGAATGATGAAAGGATTACATTAACTATGAAAGAACAAAGAATAAATGATATATTAGTTAAACTAATATCTGGTGAAATTAAGACTAGTGATGCGGTAAGATTAACTGGTCTGTCTGAAAGACAAATTTATAGAAAAAAGAAAGCTTACAAAGAAAATGGAATTGCATCTATTCCACATCAAAGTAAAAATAAATCTAATGGTAAAGGTTATTCAGACGAATTAAAAGATATGATTGTAAATTTATATCTCGATGAATATAGTGGTTGGAATTTTTATCATTTTAATGATACTTTGGAAGATTATCATCATATTAAAGTTTCAGATACTTTTATCTATAATCTTTTAACATCAAATGGTATTCATTCACCTAATGAATATAAGAAAAGAAAGTCATCACATCCACCTAGAGAAAGACGTGAAAATGCCGGTGAATTAATTCAAGTTGATGCATCTAAACATAAATGGTTTTATGGTGATGATAGATATTATTATTTACATGGTGGAATTGATGATGCTACCGGTACAGTTACATCTTGTTTCTTCGCTGAACAAGAAACTATATTTGGCTACCAAATGATTATGAAACAAACTATTATGAGTTATGGTATACCTGAATGTTTATATACTGACTATAGAACTGTATTCAAATCTCCAAAAACTGAACTAAGTTTAGAAGAAGAAATTGATGGTAAACAAATAAAAAATACCAGATTCGCTAATATGCTGGAACATATAGGAACTGATATTATTTCTACGATCAATCCACGTGCTAAAGGCAGAATTGAACGACTTTGGCGTACCTTTCAAGATCGTCTATATAAAGAACTTAAAAAGAAAAATATCACCAATATTGAAGAAGCAAATCAATATTTAAACAAAGTATTTATCCCCAAATACAATGCTAGATTTGCTCTCCCTATTGATAATACCAAAAATCATTTCATCTGTCTAGAAGAAAATTTTGACTATAACAAAGAACTAGCTATTTGGAGTGAACACAAAGTTTATCATAACTCTTATTTAAAATATGATAAGTGTTATCACATAATCTTAAATGATGGTAAGAAAACATATTTACCAACTTCTGAAAAAGTTAAAGTTTATACATTTTTAGACGGAACAACACATGTGTTGTTTGATGATAAATGGTATGACATTAAAGACGTTAAAGATTTTCAAACTGAAATTAAGAAAGTAACGAATATATCAAAATCACAAGAAGAAATCAATTTATCTAAAACACACAAACCTAATAATTCACCTTGGAGAAAGGGATTGCCTCAAATGCCATCTAGAGAAGCATCAGCTTATGCATATTTTCATGGATGTTAGTCAAGAGCGCCAAAGGCGTTTATCTTGACTCTTGACTAACTAATGATTACATAATATGGAAAACATCAAAAGTTGCCTTTTGATGTTACCAAAAAATTTATATTACTGACATTTTCTAAAAACGAGTTACCTGACATTTTCTAAAAAATTTGACAGTTTTTTTATATTCTAACTATTATTTAGTAATTACAAAAATAAGATAGCTATAATACTATCTTATTCTTCATCTTCTAATACTTCTACATTTTTCTTTCTATTATTCTTTTTCTTTTTTCTTTTCCTATTACCACATATAATTATTGTACTAAAAGTAACTATTGTAATTCCAAGAATTAATATACTACATAACAAATATAAATAATATTTATCACTACGTTCCTTATACATGTCAAGGATTATTGTATTATATCTTTGTACTGTTTTTTCAACATAATCATTTTGTTCTTCGTTCCACTCATAAATTC
>CAZTVT010000146.1:0-1914 GCA_964617175.1 uncultured Clostridium sp. | reverse complement strand
ATATAACTGATAAAGATTTAAAAAGTGCTCAAAGGTCAAATGATATAACATACCCAAGGCAAATAGGTATGTATCTTTGCAGAATATTAACAAATGAATCATTTCCAAAGATTGGTGATTCTTTTGGAAAAAGAGATCATACAACAGTAATGCATGCTTTTAAAAAAATAGAAAAAGATATAAAAGAAAATTCTAATACCAAGTTGGTTGTGGAAAGTGTGAAAAAAATTATTTTAAATAGCAAATAATTGTAATTATAATCTTTTTATCAATTTCTTAAAAAATAAGTTTGTAAAACAGAAATTTGCATGAAGAAAATCTTTTCTTACTTACGGAAATAAGAAAAAGGTTATCCATAGGTTTTTGTGAATTAGTTGTGAATTGACTGTTAATTTACTGTGAATTAGTAGAAATTCACAGTAAGCAAATAATACTGTGAATATGTATCCACAGTTATCCACACTTTTTTCCACAGGCTGTTGATTAGGGAAATAAAGGTTTATATGTCTTTTCCACTAAATTAACAGGACCTACTATTACTATTACTAATATATATTATTTATATAAAAAAGGAGTCTTGAAAAATGAAAATTGTATGTGAAAAAGAAAAATTATTAAAATGTATAAATTCTGTAGTAAGAGGTGTTCCTACTAGAACTACAATGCCTATATTAGAAGGAATATTTATTCAAACTAATGAAAATAAAGTTAAAATGACTACTTATGATTTAGACCTAGGTATTGAATATATTGTGGATTGTAATGTAGAAGAAGAAGGAAATACTGTAGTTAATGCTGTAATGTTTAGTGAAATTATTAGAAAATTACCAGATACAGAAATAACAATATTTGTTAATGAAAATAAATTATTAGTTATAGAATGTGAAGGTTCTTTATATAAATTATCAACTATGAATCCAGAAGAATATCCAGAACTTCCTAAAATAGATGTTGAACATTCTGTTGTAACAGAACAGAGAACTTTAAAAGATATGATTAAGAAAACAATTTTTGCAGTAAGTTTAGAAGAAAATAGACCAATATTTACAGGATGCTTGTTTGAAATTGTTAATAATAAGTTAAATGTTGTTGCAATAGATGGTTCAAGAATGGGTTGGGTTAGCACATTTTTAACAGAAAAAACTAATAATTTTAAAGCAGTTATTCCAGGAAAAACTTTAAATGAAGTTAACAAAATAATAACAGATTCATTTGATACAATAAAAATAGGAATTGCTAAAAATCAAGCTGTTTTTGAAATGGAAAATTGTAAAATTGTTACAAGATTATTAGAAGGAGAATTTTTAAATTATCAAAATGTAATTCCTTCATCTTGGGAAACAAAAATTAGAATAGATAAAAATATTTTACAAAATTGTTTAGAAAGGGTAAGTTTAATTTCATCATCTTCTGTAGAAAAAGAGAAAAAATATCCTGTAAAAATAAAAATTGAAATAGGTAAAGTTATTTTATCTTGTACAAATCAAACAGGAGATGCTAAAGAAGAAATTTATATTGAAACAGAAGGAAAAACATTAGAAATTGGAGTTAATCCAAAATATTTCTTAGATGCTCTAAAAGTAATTGAAGATGAAGAAATATTTATTGAATTTGGAAGCAATATTTCACCATGTATTATTAAACCTGTTGAAGAAACTGCTCAAGAATATGTTTATATGATTTTACCAATAAGAATAAAAGAAGATTAATAAGGATTAAAAATGTATATAAAAAAAGTTAAACTAGAGAATTTTAGAAATTATGAAAAACAAGAAATTATTTTTAATAAAAATATAAATAATATTTTTGGAGATAATGCTCAAGGAAAAACTAATATTTTAGAAGCGATTTTTATATGTGGTTTAGGAAAATCTTTTAGAACAAATAAAGAAAAAGAATTAATAAATAAAGAAA
>CAZTVT010000145.1:0-1924 GCA_964617175.1 uncultured Clostridium sp. | reverse complement strand
GTAAAGTGTACCCCTGATTTCGGACAACATTTGCATGTTTGAATTCCACAGGCTGAATCCATGGTATAATAAAGATGCTTTACTAACAGACAGGATAGGGCAACGCTGGAGAGCGACCCGAGCGGTCTGTCAGGTTTGCGGGGAAGGCGGAGCTTCGGCTTCGTCTTTTTCTCTGCCTTCCTTGGAAACCAATGCGTTAAACTCCGGGGGTTCGGGGGCAGAGCCCCCGTTTTCTTTAAGGACATTGCCTGTAACAGGAATCGGATATTCTCCAGTGGTTACAAATCGATAATATTCTGTCGGAGATAGCTTTGCAAGACTCCACTGGTAACGCTCATTGTTGTAGTAATCGATCCAATCCAAAACCTTTTCGGATACAACATTGTGCCCGTCACTGCCATTGATGTGAAGCTCGTCTTTCATATGTCCGAAGAAAGATTCCTGTGGTGCATTATCCCAGCAATTACCTCTGCGAGACATGGACTGTCGAAGACCGTAGTCATTCAGGATCGTCACAAATCGGGAGCATGTGTACTGACAACCTTGATCAGAGTGAATCAACACATCAGAACGAAGCTCCGTCCCATGCTTGTTCATCAGCCGATTGACTGCTTCCAGCACGAAATCCGTTTCGCAGGATGCACTGCAAACACAGGAGAGAACCTCTTTTGTAAATGCATCCATGATTACACAGACATAGGTGTATTTTTGTGCACTGCCGTGGCCATGGTGTGAATAGCGGGGAATGTAAGTAATATCCGTCAGAAGTACCGTTCTCGGCCCGTGTGCTTTGAACTGTCTGTTCAATATGTTTGGGGCTATACGGTTTTCCTGTAAACGTTTTGCCTGCATGCGGTACGGATTTACTTTCCTGACAGGACATCTCAGATGAAATTTCTTCATCAGACGCCGGATCTTTTTTACATTCATGATGACCGGCGGATTTTGATGAAGCAATCTCATGTGAATGCCTCGTGCACCCTTGTCATATCCGCGATGCTTAAATGCGATGAGAATAAGATCAAAATCCACACGATCCTGTTCTTCGGAATCCGAACGTTTCTTACCGTTTTTCTGCCAATAATAGAAGCCGGAACGTGAAACACCTGCTATCTCGCACAAATAAGAAATATTAAGCAGATTATCATCGTGTGCGATTGTTTCAGCAATTATCTCATAGCGAGTCTGAGGAGAGCCGTTCATAAACATAGCTACTTCTCCTTCGTTTCCGCTAAGATAATTTTTTTTAGAAATTCGACTTCCTGAGATAAATACGCAACCTTAGTTGCCAGCTTGTTAATCTCAGAATCGCTCATGATCGGGGGTCTGCCACGGTTTGCTCTGCGTGGCGGAGTCGGAATTGAAATCTTCTTCTCAGCATCATTTGGATATGGTTCACTTCCCTCGGTAAAGGTTAATCCCTTTTCCTTTGCCTCTCGCAGTAGCTTGAAAAATCCGAGAATTCTTGTTTTTCCCAAGGTTTCAATATTGAATCCGGCATCCTTGAAAATTTGTATAGGATCGACGCCATCGCAGTATCTAAGCCATGCCAAGTCCTTAAATGCTTTGGTATAGGAAACCGTTTTACTGGAAACATATGCTACATATGGTGAATCCGTCAGCTCTTTAAGCTGCTCTGCGGTAAATGTAACATGTTCATATGTTCCCTCTGGTGTCTTTTTCTTGCGTCCAGCACCCGGTCGGGCACCACCGCGGTTTGTACCGTCTTTTGCCATTGACTATTCCTCCTTTGCAGAGGGAAAAATTCAAACACAGATATTATACCACAATCTGTTCATTATGTGACCTGTGGATTTCATATCTGTCCGAAATTTTGATTTTCGACTCTGCTTTTTGTATGCGTTTTTGATTTCTCACTGTGGAATTTCAATCAATGACTGTCCAATTTTTGGGGTACAGTTCA
>CAZTVT010000144.1:0-1930 GCA_964617175.1 uncultured Clostridium sp. | reverse complement strand
TGAGTGGTGGTGTGAGAGGGGAAAAACACATTAAGTGTTATCCTCTACTCGATTTTAGATAAAATTGGTTGTATCTGTTTTCCTTGTAATGCTAAGTTTACAGTATCAATTATATATGTATAATCTAAAACCAATGATTTTGGTTTTGCAATATAATCATCTTGTCTAAATGGAACAAAATATATATTTTTTGTATTTATGAGTTTTGCTATATTTTGCAAACTTGCTCCTAAACCATCGTTAGTAGATACTCCTATTACAACAGGTTTATTATTCCTAAGATGCCCTTTTGTTGCCATAAGAACAGGTGTATCAGTTATACCATTTGCAAGTTTTGCTAAACTATTACCAGTACAAGGGCAGATTAAAAGAATATCTACTAAATTCTTAGGACCTATAGGTTCTGCTTTTTGTATTGTATCAATTACTTTATTCTTAGATTCGTCTTCTAACATTTTTAAATAATCATTTTTTTTGTAAAATCTTGTATCTAGATTTTTTGTCATAAATGATACAATAGGAAGAACTTCTGCTCCAGCTTCTACTAAGCTGTTTATAACATTCTTTGTTTCAGAAAAATTGCAAAATGAGCCAGTTATTCCAAGTCCTACTTTTATTCTTTCAAGTTTCATAAAAAACACCCCCGACTATAATATTTTATGTCGAAGATGTTTTAAGTGTTATATTTTTCTAAACAATCCCACTACTTTTCCAACAATTTGTACATCTTTTACTATAATAGGTTCCATTGTATCATTTTCTGGTTGAAGTCTCACATGATCTTTTTCTTTATAAAAAGTTTTAACTGTTGCATCACCATCAATCATAGCAACAATAATTTGCCCATTTCTTGCTGTATCTTGTTTTGTAACAATTATATAATCACCATTATTTATTCCAGCATTTATCATACTCTCCCCTTGTACTTTTAGTACAAAAGTGTCATTTTTTAAATCAGACTGTGAAAAGAAACTTTCACCAATAGAAAAATAGTCTTCTATATTCTCTTGTGCTAAAATAGGTTCACCTGCAGCAACTTTACCAACAATAGGAATTGATATAGTAGGTTCATCTCCTACTATTTTTATAGCTCTAGTTTTTAAATCACCTTTATCAATATATCCTTTTTCAGCAAGTCTTGCAATATATTGATGAGCTGAGGATGTAGACTTAAATCCAAGTGCTGCACATATTTCTCTTACTGAAGGAGGATATCCTTTCTCCCTTATTTGTTCTTTTAAATAATCAAAAACTCTTTTCTCTTGTACATTTAAAGTTGTATTCATACCAACTACTCCTTTCAAACTTACGTTTATTTTTAAAAATTATATCACATAACTTTTTTATTGTCAAACATAAGTTTTATTTTTTTATAGCAATTTAATGATACCTAAAATTTCAAAGCATATTCTACCGCACCTCGAAGGGGTAGAATTTAGTCTAACTTTTCATTATACTTAATTACGTACTAATACTTTTGGTGATAATATGAAAAATAAGCATTTGTCAAAAAAAAGATAGAGAAAAAATAGAAGAAGCACTTAACGAAAGAAAAAGTTTTAAAGCAATAGGAAAATTAGTATCAAAAGATTGTTCAACTATTTCTAAAGAAGTAAGAAAAAACTTCACAACTGCATATCCTTCAACTTGCAATAATTGTAATAACCTTTCAAGAAAAGTAACTAAAGTTACATCCTTTCGGGGCATAATTTAAAGTCTAACTAAAAAGTTAGGCTTTTTCTTGACTTTACAGATTTTTTTATATAATTTGTTTAAGAGGTTTTTATGTGTTGTAATATTAAAGATTTAAATAATCAAAAGTTTATACAACATATTTCTAAAGATGTAGATATTTCTCCTGAAAACAAAATTAGAATTAAAGATATTCTTAATGACAAATGGGATGATTTTGTTATTTATGCTAATAAAC
>CAZTVT010000143.1:0-1932 GCA_964617175.1 uncultured Clostridium sp. | reverse complement strand
CAACCCAGCTCATGAAGTGGGGCATGAACATCAGGGTCTGGTAGGTCTTGGACATCCGCTTGGAGTAGATGTTGTTGATCATGATGGCCAGAGAAACCGGGATCACGATGTCCAGGATGATGAACACCACGTTGTAGAGGATTGTGTTGCGCAGGATCATGGGGAAGTCATTCAGCCGCAGGAAATACAGGAAGTTGCTGAATCCTGCCCATTTGCTGTGAATGACGTTGTACACGAAGCTCCTGGTGGCGTCCACGATTCTGTACTTCTTGAACGCCAGCACAATGCCGAACATGGGCAGGTAGCAGAACAGTGCGTACCAGATCGTGGTTGGGAGCGCCAGAATCGAAAGCTCGGTATCATCCTTGCTCCACATTAGGCGTTTCTTTTTGGCTGCGGGTTTTGCTTTGGTGAGATCAGCCATAGTCAATTTCCTTCCCTTCTTCGTTGATTTGTCGTTTTCCACAAATATGGTTCCGACGTTACGTTAAATATTATACCTTTTCACTCTCCACTGCGTAAGTCTTAAAAGGATACTTAATGATATCAAAAGGAAACTATGGGTGACTAGAATTTGGGTCCGTTTTTGGGCAAACTGTCAAAAATCGGTTTCTCTGAGATAATCTGACAGGGACTTCGCCACAAATTTGGGCTCCTGGTTGGGGGCGACGGAGAAAATGCGCCCGGTGGAATCCTGCAAAATCAGGAGGCCGTCGATGCCCAGATTCTCCACGACGTACATATTCCGGGGCAGCCTTGGGTTCAGCTCCCGCTCCCGTAGAGTGACATCGGCCACATTCAGCCGTTTGGAGTCGGTGACGCCGGTCAGCTCCACCCCCCGGGCGCAGATTGCCCCGTACCAGGACACATACTCCCGGTAGTCCCGGGCAAAGGTCACCCCCAGCGCCTGCTCCGCCGCGGCGATGCGGGCCTCGGATGCCGGCCGCAGACAGCGCATATTTTTCAGGCCCTCAATGGTTTCGATGATTTCCGGTTCGTTTTCCATGGTTTACCTCCCCGATGCTCAGGCGTCCTCCGCCCGGGATTCCCAGTGGTGCTTGCGCTCGGTGGCGAAGGCGGAGCGGTTGATCTCCGATTCCTTGGCCTTGTCGTGCATGACGGTGTCGTTGCCCTTGCCCCGGTGCTCCTGGGTGGTCAGCTCCGCCAGGGGGCTGTCGGGCTTCTGGCCGATGTGGTGCAGCTCGATGTTGTCCCCGTTGGGGTCCAGAGGGCAGTTGCCGTCGGCCATCCGCTCCCGGTTGGTGCGGCCGTACTCGTCCTTCTGCTCCAGATCCAGATCCGAGCGGATCAGGCACTTTTTGCCGTCCACCTCCGCCTCCTTCAGGTTGGCGTTGCGATAGATGTCCGCCTCCTCCAGGGAGCCGGTGGCGTCGATGATCTCATCAGACCAGCCGGTTTCGGCCTTCAGAGTATTTTTCTCCTCCTCCGTCAGGCCCCTTTCGGTATTGTTCTCGGGATTTTCGGCGCCGTCCTCCACATAGCTTTTGTATTTTTCGTCCAGCTTTTCGTCGAAGGCCTCCTCCTCGGTTTTTTCCGGTATTTCCACCGTCTCCGGGGATTCGTTCACCTCGCCCTTTTCCGGGCTGCCGGTTTTGGACTCCCGCCCCTCCTCCATGTAGGAGGCGTAGGCGTCATCCAGCTTGCCGGAGAACTCTGCCTGTTCAGCGTCCCCCGAGCCTTCCGGGCTGTGTACTTCGGAAGCCTCACTGACTTCCGGGGTTCTGCCGTCGTCATTGCCCGCGTCTCTCATGGTATTGACCTCCTTTCGCCCTCAGGCGGGTACGATTTTCGCGCCAAAGGGCATCAGCGCCAGTTGGGCGAATTTGAAATGCTGCAATCCGAAGGGGATGCCGATGGTATCTCAAGCACATCATCAATGCCTGCATCACCGAGGTGTGCGAGATCCACTGC
>CAZTVT010000142.1:1687-1953 GCA_964617175.1 uncultured Clostridium sp. | reverse complement strand
TATATAAAATATATCAAACATGAATTAATACTATAAAAATATTATTTCCCAAAATCAAAATTTTTTGATTTTTGGGAAATAATTATAATTAATTTATGAATTTATAAAAATAATTTCAACGATTTTTTTTATATAATTTTAATCCATATTACACATATCTTCAATCATATTTTCTATAAATACCCCATAACCCTTAGTAGGATCATTTAAAAATACATGAGTTACAGCTCCAACAAGTTTACCATCTTGTACTATAGGTGAACCAC
>CAZTVT010000142.1:0-1677 GCA_964617175.1 uncultured Clostridium sp. | reverse complement strand
CTTGTATAATACCACCTGTTTTTTCAAGCAATTTTTCATCTGTTATTTTTATAATCATATTTTTATTACCACTAGATGTAAGTAAAACTTTTTCAATTTCAATATTATACTCTTTTATTTCATTATCATCTAAAGTACAAAAAATACTAGCTTTTCCTTCTTTAATTTTTGATTTAGGTAATACTTCTATACTTTCTTTATTTATGCTACTAGTATCATATACTTTCCCATATACCCCTTTATCTGTATTACCTGCAATATCTCCTAAAGTATCAGTTGTAAGAGTTCCTTTTAATTCACCTGGTACTTTTGCGATTCCTTTTTTTACAGAATAAATTTCAGTTTTAGTAATTCCACCTGAAGTAATAGGTAAAATATAATTTTCTTTTGTTTCTGTTACTGCATGCCCTAAAGCTCCAAATTTTCCACTTTTTTTATCATAAAAAGTTATTGTTCCAACACCAGCACTACTATCTTTTACCCACATTTCCAATTTATATGCATTTGCTAAATTATCATAATTTGGAGTAACTGATGTATTAAACTCTTTTCCTTGTCTATTTATTTTTAAATCAAGGCTATTTCCATTACTATCATTTACAAACTTTATTAATTCATCATTTGATTCTATTTTTGTACCATTCACTTCAAGTATAATATCACCTATCTCAACACCTATATCCTGTCTATCTACACCAACAACAAGTACTCCTGTTGCTAGTAATTTTATTCCTACAGCATCTCCACCAAGCACTATTTCCATATTTTCTACTTTAGTTTCAATATCCTTTTGTAAATTATATACTGCAATTAACTTATTATAGTTAAAAAAACAATATATAAAAAGTAATACTGAGATTATAAATCCACAAATTACAATCTTTTTTTTATTAATAAAAAAATCATTTAGTTTTTTCAAAATATTCACCTTTAAATATTAACTCCTATTATTCCCCCAACAATTCCAGAAAGTACACATATTCCAAAATATATTCCAAGCATATTAGAAACAAAAAATCCTGAAAAAGCTAGAACATTTACCATATATATAATTAAAAAATAAATTATTCCAAAAATAACACCATATAAAAGACCTTTTTCTTTTAATTTCCTTAAAAGAATCATTGAACCAATAAGTACTGAAATCATAACACATCCAAGCACAAAAGAATCTAAATGTCTATCATTTATATTAGTATATGCAAATATTGCAGATGAAATAAGTAAAAAAACAATTGCTACTAAAAATGATATTACAAGACTTATACTATATCTTTTTATTTTTTCCATTTTACTACCTCTTTTCTTTTTATTACATATATATTGTAATTATATTTTTTTATGCTTCCGAGTTAGTTTTGTAAAAAAATATTTTCAATATTTTTTTACCGCCTCCCATTTTACCATCGACAAAACTAGACCTCCGTTTTTAATGTAATTTCCTTGATTACTTGCCTATTTTGCTGATATACTAGATATAATTATTATTTACGGAGGTACTTATGAAATACAAAACTTATACTTTTAGAGCTTATCCTAATAAAACTCAAGCTAATTTATTCTATCTTACTTTTCTTATGTGTGGATTTATGTTTAATACTTTACTTGCTATTGTATTAGATAACTTTTCTAAATATAACAGTGAGGTAGAATATTGCCTTGCAAACAACAAGACTT
>CAZTVT010000141.1:0-1995 GCA_964617175.1 uncultured Clostridium sp. | reverse complement strand
AAGAAATATTCTGAAAATAATGTTTCAAAAATTTCTGATGCAACCACCAAAAGTTATAACATAACTCGTCTATATTCTAATGAAACAAGTTCTAATTTTATAGCTAATAATAATCAAGTATCAATAATCGGTACAATTAAAATACCTAAAATCAATATTTCTTACCCTATTTTCTCAGAATATTCTGATGAACTTTTAAAAATATCTGTATGTAAATTTTATGGTCCAGATATAAACACTGTTGGTAATTTATGTATTATTGGACATAATTATAATAATAGTAACTTTTTTAGTAATTTATATTTATTGGAAGTTAATGATGTTATTGATATTTATGATTTAAATTCAAATGTAACTTCTTATTATATATACGAAATATATGAAGTTGAACCTAATAATTTAGATTATTTAAATCAAGATACAAAACGGGAGAAAAGAAATTACTTTAATTACTTGTAATAATTCTAACCGGTAAACGTATCATTTTTAAAGCAATAAAAAAAGGCAACCATTAGTTGCCTTTTTTATTATTATTTTTATTTAATTTTCACTATTTAATATTTCTTGCCTAGCTTTTTGCGCTAGTTGAAGAACTTCATCAGGATTTTCTATTGATTCAAAAGTGATTGATGGCATATTTTCTGGATTAGGATTAAACATCAAATCTTTTAGTGTTTTTAAATTTGTATTATTATCTGCAATAATTCCCATATATAAGTTTCCAAAATTATCCTTTAAATTATCTATTCTCATCTCTCCATAGTATTCTAAATAGCCAAAAAACAATTTATCATTTTTTGTTTCATACTTCAACGCTCTCTTGTTTGTGATGCAGTAAAAAACATCTTCTAATATTTTTTTCTTTAAAAAAGTGTTATAGACTAAACCATAAATAGCCAATCCATCAAACAATAAAGTCACCCAGATAAATGGATTCAAGCATATAGCTACTATTATTTTGGCAATATTCATATCAGAAGTAACCGCACTCCATGCAATTATAACTTGAATAAGCAACATCAAACCAATAATAAGTAGAAACCCTTTTATATTTTTGTCACCTTTGTCAGGCATTGCCTGTCCCTGATATAGAATACTTTCTTTATCATCTAAATGTTTTTTAAAATTGTACAAATTACACACTCCCTACTATATAAATATATCACTTATAACTAACATCCAAAAAGTATTGGAGAATTACCAAGATCCTCCTCCACCTCCTCCAGAACCTCCTCCGGATGAGCCACCTCCTGAAGATCCACTACTGCTCCCCCCTGAAGTTCCCGATGGACTTGATGTCATTGCTTTTTGTGCAGATGACATAGTATTATTCATAAATGAGCCAAAATTGCTTGTGTTAAATTCAGATGAACCAATATACCATTCAGGAGCCTTTAAGTTAATTGTTTCAAACTTACTAATCCATTTATCAGAAACTCCCAAAACATAAGTATATGGTAATATATTATAAAAATAATCTGGATCTTGTTCTACCATTGCTTCTAACTTTTCCTTTTCAGCACTTTCAAGGAATGTTTTAAACCCTCGTATTTTTCCTAATATTTCAGTTCCGTATTTTGTCCTTTTCGGCATAGCTTTAAAACATATTATCATTCCTATGAGACATACAATTCCCAATAAGAAACCTATTAAAAGAAGAGGGTCTCCAGCTATCTGAATAATTCCAGGTATTACAGTAGCAAATAACATAACAAATCCTAACCAAACTATGTTAAATACTTTAAAGGTATTCTCTTTTAATCCAACGATATACAAAGGTATAATTAATAATGTCATAAACAATGCGTTTATAAATTGCTTTAACCCTCCATATTCTAATGCAGGTATTGCGTTCATTGTCATTATTGCAATTGCCATCATTACAATTATTATTTTTCCAGTTTTCGATGTGGTTTTTGTATCGAAAATCTTTTTCTTTCTGGTTTTTGAATTCATATTTTGTAATATTTTATTAACAGTTATATAAAAATTATC
>CAZTVT010000140.1:0-2008 GCA_964617175.1 uncultured Clostridium sp. | reverse complement strand
ATCTAAAAATTTTTTCCATAATTCGTTATTATTCATATTTTGATACCTCTCCATTCAGTTATAGTTTTATTTTAACATATTTGTTTATTTTGTCCATTGTTTTTATTTTATCAACAACTTATCAACAAGTTATCAACAGAGTTTTCAACAATATAATACCATATAAAATAAAGTTTTAAAACAATTTTCGACAATTTTTGTTATTTTTTATTTTATGTTGAAAAAATTATCAACAATCGTATAAACTGTTGAAAAATAAGAATTCTGTCGAAAACTGTCAAAAAGTTATGAACAGCGCCTGTTGATAGAGAAAAATTATCAACAATAGCCTGTTGATAAAGCAAAATTGGTTGTTGATAATTCATTTTTTGTCATTTATTATTGTTGATTAAAAAAAATTATTTCCCGGGAAATAATTAAAAAAAATACCTATACAAAAGTATAAGTACTTATTTATTCCAATCGACAATCCATTTATCGTAGATAGATGCATTTGCACTTTGAGGTTCTGGATTAGGCATTTCCATTTTTACAATCATCGGAATTTTCATCATTCTTCCAAAAGCAACACAGGTGCCCGATTGTAAAGATTTTTGTTTTTCTATAACATCTGAACTAATATTAGGAACCATTTTTCTAATATATTCTAAATCAGTTGGATGATTTAATTTAAATATAATAAAATTAGAACACTGTGATAAAACAGTCTCTGATAATTCAGTAGGTCTTTGTGTAATCAAATCCATTACAATACCAAATTTTCTTCCCTCTTTAGCAATACGTTCAAAAATATTATATCCAAGTATTTCTACATCCCTATCTCTTTGAACATATCGGTGAGCCTCTTCTAGCATAATATGCATAGGCATAGCCCCTCTAGGATTCATTTTCTTTTCAAACTTAAATAATATTCTACAAAAAACTTTAACTAATCCCTTAGCAAACCTATCATCAACTTCTTCTAATACAAAATTGATAATTTGAGCTCTTGTATTACTATTTGTTACGAGTAAAGAATTAATAAATTGTTCCGTAGTAACAAAATTAGGAACATCAAAAAATTCCTTATTAGAACTATTATTAATTGAATGTAATTTAACTTTCAAAGCAATTGCTTCACTATAGGACTTATCATTTAAAAGAAGCCCCTCACTAATTAAAGTAAAGTTTAATGCTACCTCTAATTGATCTAAATTAAAATATATTGGAACATACTCTTCACTCCATTTAGTTTCATTATCTATAAAACTTTGAACATATTTAGTAACAAGAATTCTTTCAACAAATTCTCCATTTTTATCAATATCAAAACATTTTCTAAACTCTCTCGTATATCCTATACCAGGAACTTCAGCATCTAAATTAAGTTCATTAGTATGACAATCAGTTAAAATATTAAAAATCTGATCTCTTATCTTAGCAGCTACTTGATTTGAATATAAAACGGAAATAATAGCCTTAGCTATAAGATGATTCTTATACCTTGTAGATTCTTCATCATTCCTAGCAAAAATAGAAACAAAACATAGCATTTTCTCTATAATATTAATTTGAAAATAATCGGTTATATCAAGTAAATTTGCATAATCATCTACATCTAAAATCCACAAAGGTAACCTAATTCTATTACCACTAGGATCATCTTTATCAGTTGTATATAACTTATAATTAAAATTACTATTAATACTATGAATATTTTTAAAAGCGGCATCATATTCACTAGTATTATTAAATATAAAAATATTACTATTAAAAGGAATCTTGTCTTTCATATTAAAAAAATTTTGGACAATTCTTGCAACCCCACAGGTTTTACCAGAACCAGTATTACCAAAAATAGCCATATGGTTACTAAACATTTCATCAATATTAACTTTAATTGGATAATTATTATATAGAGGGCTAACACCTAACGGCATTGTTTTATTATCATTATCACCAACTAATTCTCCTAATTCCTGTTGATTTATTATTCTAATATTAGAATTAAGTGTTGGCCTACGAATAA
>CAZTVT010000139.1:0-2016 GCA_964617175.1 uncultured Clostridium sp. | reverse complement strand
TATCTGCCTCATATATTCCCCAGTACCACGCATCATATATTGTGTCTGTTATTTTTGAGGTTGTTTGCCAAGCCACATTTATATCGAGAAACGCACTGTTTCCGGCGCTAAACTGTCTGTCCTTCTCCTTGCTGCTGTCGGTGTTGTTTGTTTTTTCATCAACGGCAGATGGGGTTTGCTTCACAGACTTGTTTTGGGTGGCGGCTTTTTGCGACGCCTCCTTGTTTTGAGGTGTCGTCGTTGGAGATGAATCCTTGTCAGATTCCTCTCTCTGTTCTAATAAAGACGTACCATCTGTATTTATGCTCGTGGTCTCCGTCCGTCTATCTTTAGGAGTGGAGCAAGCCGAAAGTAATAAAATCATAATAATGCTTAAAAGAGTTAACGCCCATTTTTTCATTGATATTCCTCCAGAGTGAACACTGCAAATGTAATAATAGAAATAATTCTCTATGAGTCGATTATAGCACAAAACAGAATATTGTCAACGCCTCTTATTAAAAAAAATTGAGGGGCGTTGATCGTATGAAAGGAGTAAAAGGATGAGTTTAAAGAAATGTCAAAGAGCGTTTGTCTGCGGTCGAAGATACCTTCCTGATGAGGGTGATATAATATACCTTTGCGAGCCGCGCGGTTTATGCGTTAAGGTGGGGATGAGTATGTTAGAGCGCAAAGATTTCAAAGAGCTTGATACTGCAAGTTTGGACGCTCTTCTCCCCTATTGTGAGGGTTGTACTTGCGACTCTAAAAAATCAACACGCTTTCCGAAACGCAAATATTTATATGATTGCCTCTGGGGCGTATATTATGACGAGTTCGGCGATATCGCAAAGCCGCCCCTCGATAAAAAGCCGTGGAAGAAGCTTAAAAGAATAAGCACGAGAACTCTTGTTAAGGAGCTTCAGGGACGAGAAGATGTAAAGGCAACCGAGTTAGACCCGGAGCAGAGCGCCACATTAAGCGTTGATGGCCCCGCGATAGTGCTTACCGTCCGCTGACTAACCAACTCTCTCGCATTTATACACACCCTTAATGTGTTCATAAAAATAATCCCCGATTAGTGCAGCCGACATAAGGTTTTGGTATTCCTGTATCGGGACATTATAATATGCGTATAAAGAGTCGTTCACAAAGCGGACATACAAGGTATTATCCTCGTAACCTATATGCGTAATTCTGCCCGCAGATACACTGTGTAAAGGCATAATATTCTCCCTTCGCTTTTGATTATCACAATTATAATCCTATCGGATGGTTTTGTAAACTCTAATAATTAACAATTTGCTGACGCCAGCGAAACATTACCGGGGAGATTCAGCAGACTGAATTGGAGGTTTTCAGTTGCAAGTAATTACCTTTTATGATATACTAAACACGAAAGGGGTGTAATAATGGAGAGAGCCATAGATGTAGCACAATATATTTACGAAGAATACAAAAAGATTGCTCGCGAACCTATTGACAACCTTAAACTGCAAAAGCTCTTGTATTTTGCGCAAAGAGAATCTATAGCTATTACTAATACTCCGCTGTTCAGCGACACCCTCGAAGGATGGCGCTATGGTCCAGTATGTCGAGAAGTTTGGAGTTCTTTCTCCCCTCGCGGCATACTCGGAGGCAATAGCCATATATCACATGAAGCAAAGTATATTATCAATAATATTATTCAAGAATACGGCGTATTGGAATCTTGGAAGTTGAGCGAGCTGTCTCATAACGAAATTTCTTGGAAGAACGCTCGCCGTGGACTTGAAGTTGTCGAACACGGTGACACTCCGTTAAAGCTTTCTGATCTACGAGAGGATGCTCGAAAAGTTCGCCCATATGACTATGTGTGGGATATGTATTACGATGAATTTGAGGACGCATTAACTAAGTTTTCTGAATATAATAAACATCTTATGAAAAAAGCTGAATAACTTAAATATCCCACCGTTATTGCAGCGGTGGGATTTCTATATACAATTGGTAAAAGTATACACAGTTTAGTCATTTGTGTGTATGCTTTTTTTAATT
>CAZTVT010000138.1:0-2021 GCA_964617175.1 uncultured Clostridium sp. | reverse complement strand
GCAGCTGGGAGTCGGTGAGGGTGGCGTAGGTGCCGGACAGGGTCTTCTGGTTGTAGACCCAGTCGGGCTCGACGTGACCGACCGGCTGGTTGCGGGCGGTGACGGTGCGCACCTGGGAGCCGTTGGGCTCGAAGAGGTGGATGAGCAGACCCACGGCGATGAGGGCGGCGATGAGGACGATGGGAATCAGGTTCCGCAACACCATGCCCACGGGAAATCCCGCCACGATGCCCCCCGCCAGGATCCCCACGGGGATGGTCACCACCCCGGCAAGGATGCCCTTGGCCAGAGCGGGGCGATCCTCCTGCCGGAGGATCCCCAGGGCCACGGGGATGGTAAAGACCACGGTGGCCCCCAGCATAGAGCCGCAGAGCACGCCCCCCAGCAGGGCGGCCTGGGAATCGGCGGTAAGCTCCCTTGCCAGGGCCGCGCCGCCCATGTCGCAGGCCAGAATGGTTCCGGCAAACATGGCCGGATCCGCTCCCAGCGCCCGGTACACCGGCACGATCACCGGCCGCAGCACTGACGCCAGCACCGGGGCCAGGGCGATGATTCCCACCATGGCCAGGGCCAGGGAACCCATGGCCAGGATGCCGTTCTCGAATTCCTGGCCCAGGCCGAATCTGTTCCCGAAAATCCGGTCCAGCGCCCCCAATACCGCGAAAACCGCCATGACGGCGATCAGAAATTCATGGGCCGACATAGTGTCCCTCCTGATCCAGAATGGCCACCACCGCCGCGTCGATGGGGGCGTCCATGCAGTAGCGGGAAGCTACGGTTCCCGTAGCCAGCAGCACACGGTCCCCCATGCCGGCCCCCACCTGATCCGCCGCCACCAGGGTCTCCGTGCCGGTGTCCACCACCAGAAACGTCTGGCCCATGAGGCAGCTTGCCTTCCGGGTGGCCCAGACGGAGCCGGTTACCTTTCCGATTTTCAATCCGATCCCTCCAGTATTTCCTTTGCCAGGGGTGTCAGCACCGCGCCGGGGCCCGGCTCCCGGCCGCTGGCCCGGAGGGTTCGGGCCTCCTCGGCGGTGATGAGCCGCTTCCGTCCCCCGTCGGTGAACACCACCCCGTAGCTTTTCAGCTCCCGCTGGGCGGCGGTAAGGGCGGCGGCCAGGGCCCGGTTTTTGGGGGCCTCCGGCAGCCCCGGCGTATACAGAAGCACCTGCTTCCCCGCCGCCAGGGCCGATAGCACCCGCTCCTCCCGGAACCGCAGCAGCGCCCCCAGGCTCAGAGAGCCGATGACCACCGCCTCGTACGGTTCCTCCGCCACGAATTCATACCCGGCCAGGCCCCCAGGCTCCCGCCCGATGAGCAGCGCCCGGGTCATGGGAGAATCCTCCCCAGATCCCCCGGACGGAAGCCGCAGGCGTTGGCCTCGTCATAGTCCAGATGCACCCGGGAGGCGAAATCCCCGCTGACCCGCACCACTACGTCCTGAAATTCCAGGGGCCGCCCGGTGTAGGTCTGGAGCCTTACCGCCTGACCGTCCCGGACGCCGAAGCGGGCGGCGTCCTCCGGGGTCAGGTGGATGTGCCGCTTGGCGGCGATGACCCCCCGCTCCAGCGCCACCCGGCCCAGGGGGCCTGTCAGCACCGCGCCGGGGGTATCCCGGATGTCCCCGGACAGCCGCACCGGCGGGTTCAGCCCCAGGGTACGGGCGTCGGTGAGGGAGATCTCCACCTGGGCCTCCTTCCGGGCGGGGCCAAGCACCGCCACATTCCGGAATTCCCCCTTGGGGCCGGTTACGGTGACCCGCTCCCTGGCCAGATACTGCCCCGGCTGGGAAAGGGGCTTCTCCGGGGTCAGGCCGTGGCCGAACAGGGTGATCGCCTGGGCCTCGGTGATATGCACATGGCGCCCGGAGGCCTCCATCTCTATGAAAAGCCGCTCCAGCAGCGCCTGGGTCAGCGCCTCCAATTGCCGCCCCTCCATAAGCTCACTTCTCCTTTTTCTTCGTCTGAATCATCAGAATATAGAGCATACTGCTCATGCGGTTCAGGGCCCGGAGCAGATCC
>CAZTVT010000137.1:0-2046 GCA_964617175.1 uncultured Clostridium sp. | reverse complement strand
TGACAGCAGGTGCCACGGCGACGGTCAGCTTCACGAACAAGCTGAACACCGGCAGCGTGAAGCTGATTAAGTCCACGAACACGGGTGCAAACCTGAGTGGCTGGCAGATCGGGCTGTATACGGATGCCGACTGCACCAACGCCGTGGCTGGCTCTCCCTTTACTACTGGGGCAGATGGCACGGTAACGGCTGCGGGCTTACAGAAGGGAACCTATTATGCGAAAGAGATTCCCACGGACGCTCCCTATTGGGAATTTGACACCGCTGTGAAGTCTGTAACGGTTGCAGTCGGTCAGACCGCAGAAGTCACCTTCACCAACACCCATTACGGACGCATCGAAATCCGCAAGACCACCAACACCGGCAATCAGCTTGGCGGCTGGACATTCCGGGTGAGAGATTCCGAGGGCAATTCCTACGGAGACTTCACCACCGATGATAATGGCTATGCCTGCACGGACAATCTTCCGCTGGGTCGTTACACAGTTGTAGAGCTGCCCGTGGAGGATAACTACTGGCTCACAGAGCTTGGATTCCATGATGTAACCGTAAAAGCAGGAGAAACCACTGTGGATACCTGGCTCAATAAGGAACAGGGGTTGGCTTGGTTCTACAAAAAGACCAATACCGGTGAATCCGTGGAAGGCTGGCACATCACTGTGTATTCGGATGAAGCCTGCACCCAGAAGGTCGGCACCCTTATCACCAACGAGGATGGTCGGGCTGGTTACTACCTTGACCCCGGCACCTACTGGGCAAAGGAAACCGGCGACGAGCATGGGCGGTTCGAGGATGAATACTGGATGGTGGATGAAACCGTTCAGAAATTTGAAATCAAGCCACATGAGGATGTGTCCATCACCTTCACCAATGTTCAGTACGGTAGGCTGAAAATCACCAAGGCTGTGGATGGCGGCGGCTCCGTGGAGGGCTGGCAATTCAAAATCACGGATGCCGAGGGAAAAGTTCTGGACGGCTCCCCCTTTGCCACCGACGAGGA
The DNA here is from genome assembly GCA_964617175.1 of uncultured Clostridium sp. Taxonomy (GTDB): domain Bacteria; phylum Bacillota; class Clostridia; order TANB77; family CAG-465; genus CAG-465. Next base: position 1,046 of record CAZTVT010000137.1, on the reverse strand, counting down.
CGGTATTATTCTGACTGGGAATCTGCTGCCAGGAACCTATACTGTGGAGGAATTGCTGCCGGAGGACAGTCTGTATGAATGCAAGAGTGAGAATCCCCAGACTGTCACTGTAACACAGGGTGAAGTTGCCGAGGTGGCCTTTGTCAATGCGCTGCGCACCGGCAAGGTGACTGTGGAGAAGATCGACATTACCGGAAGCCCTCTGGCGGGAGCCACCTTCCGGCTGGAATGGAGTGCGGAGGGTTCCCTGTGGTATCCCGTGACCTACTCCGAAACCATTGTCCGGGGCGGCTGCTCCAATCCCGATGTAACGGACGGGAGCCTAACCACCGGGACGGACGGACTGCTGGAATGGGACAACCTTTATCCGGGACTACAGTACCGCCTGACGGAGACCAAAGCCCCGGATGGCTACAATCTTCTGGATGGAACTGCCTTTGAGGGCGAACTTGCCTCCGACAATATGAGCATCAGTTTGCGAGTGGTGAATACCAGAACCTATACACTTCCCAAGACCGGTTCTACTGGGCTTCGATTGTTCCCCGTTTTTGCACTGATTCCGGCTTTTGCCTGTTCCTCCGGCCTTGTTTTTTCTATTCTTCGTAAAAGGAGATCGTAAATGAAACACTCCCACATTTTTGCCAGAGATCATCCTCTGGCTATTTTCATTCCACAAACAAAAACAAAATGACTTCAAGAGAGGACAATTACAATGAAATCTATCAAAAAGCTTTTTGCAATGGGCCTTGCCGTGATGATGGCTCTTTCTATTCCTTTTTCCGTGTCTGCCGCCGAGCTGGAGGATGCCCCTATTGATGAATCCAGAACCGGCTCCCTGACCATCTACAAGTACGATCTGACCAATGCCGAGAAGGACGGTATTTGGGATTCCTCCTATGTGTCCACCGGCGTGTTTGACCAGACCGGTGTCAACGATGTGCTGGGCGGTGGCGAATCCGCTCTGGGCAACGGCGAAACTGGCTACGGCTATGCCATCAAGGGCGTGGAGTTCAGCTATGTGAAGGTAGCTGACATCGTGACCTTCT
>CAZTVT010000136.1:0-2065 GCA_964617175.1 uncultured Clostridium sp. | reverse complement strand
TATCATACAAATCACTTTGTGTAACCTTTAGCTGTTTAGGATTAGAATCTATCTTATTATTATTTACTTGTCCATTTTTTGTAAATGATGACAAATCGGAAATAGATTCTTTCTTTTTAAATAGTCCTTCAAGAAATTCTCTTTCATTTTTGTCATTACCATCATATTCTTTTAATTTTGTAATTTCAAAACTATTTGATTTACCATAAAATGATTTTTGTTCTTTTTCAGTTATTTTTATATATCCCTTATTAGCTAAATATACTAACAAGGATGTTACATCCTTATCTGTCGCTTTCCCCTTATAGTAGAAACCAACTTCTAAACTATTTAATCCATCTGGTGGATAAAACTCAACAGTTTCTACAACTTGGTTGTCTTTGCCAAATTTATACCATATAAATATTGACATTGTTAGGCAAATAATAGGGACTATAAAGAGTAGAAAATTAGTTATACTTAACTGATATCCTGTATCAACGAAATACCCCTCTGGTAATTCAGTTCTAACAGTTAATGCTTCTCCCGGATTGAGAACACCGTTATAGCTTCCTGTTATCACATTACCATTAACTTCATATATAATTTTACTACTATCTATTGAACCAGTCTTGCCAGCTGAAAAGCCTAATTTAGTTTCGTCAAACTCTTTTGGCATTGTTATTGTAAAGCTTACATTTCTAATAATTGTGTCCCATTCATCACCTATAATATTATAATATAGTTCATCATATTCTTCATTTGGGTCCTTACCAATATTATAATTATAGCTAATTGTATATATCTTTTCTCCTGTTATTGTTTTATTGGCAGAACCAATCTTTATTACATATTGCTTTGTTAAAGTATCATTATAGCTTTTATATACTTTTGAAATACTATAATTGTCGCTAACTTTTAACTTTGATATTTTGGCAGTATTTTCGCTCGTTGTTCCATCTAATCTTTTTACTTCATTGTTCAAAGGTATTGTTCTATATATACCATGCTTTGGTACATTAAAATAAGTTCCTATTGTATAGCTGTTTATTATATAATCATAAGAACTGTAACTGCTAGTAGATTGTGGTTGGTAACTATTATATGCCTTTGTATAGGTAGGCAATGCTAATAATACTGTCATAATAACTAGTAAAACTATAGAAAATTTTATATATATCCTTTTCATAAACTTCCCCTTTACTTTTTATAAATTTACATTAAAACTATCCCTTTCATTTCCACTTGCTTCAAACATTTTGTAAGTTTTATATCCCAATATTTTAGCAATAATATTACTTGGAAACATTTCTACTTTGTTATTCATTATTCTTACTGCTCCATTATAATATTTTCTAGCATTAGCAATATCATCTTCAGCCTTTGTTAATTGCACACTTAAGTCCTTAAAATTCTCGCTAGCTTTAAGGTCAGGATAAGTTTCAACAATAGCCATCACTTTATTTATTCTTTGTGATAACTTATTATTAATATCTACTTTATCGTTAGTAGTCAATTTATCATAGGCACTATGTCTTAATGCAACAAGTTCTTTTAAAGTATCCTGTTCATATTTTGCATATCCTTTTACTAATTCAACTATATTAGGAATTAAGTCCCATCTTTTTTTTAAATAAACATCCATTGTTGAAAATGCTTCTTTTACGATATTATTAGATTTTACCAAACTGTTATATGTGATGAGTACATATAACAGTAATATAGTAATTACGCCAATAAAAATATATAATTCCATTTTTATCCTCCTATTTTATATATCTTAATTTAAATCTACAACATTTATTCTTTCTTCAAGTCCTATGATTTTAACTTCACTCTTTAAGCCTTCCCCTGTTGCCAGTACTTTTGTACATAACATTATTATTAATATAATAAAAAATATTAATACAATTTTTAATAATTTTTTTCATTAGTTCCTCCTTTAAATATATTATTGTTATTATATCTTTTAAGTCGAAATTTGTAAATATTTTTTATACATTTATTTATATTATTTTTTTATTAAAAATATTAAAAAGCGAGGAAAAATTTCCTCGCTTTTTAAAAAATTTTTTTAAACATTATA
>CAZTVT010000135.1:0-2083 GCA_964617175.1 uncultured Clostridium sp. | reverse complement strand
AAGTTGTTTTATTTCTTCTAATCTTATAGCACTTGATGGAGCCCTCATAACGACAGCAATAAACGAAGTACCATTTCTTGTAGCAGTTCCTGATAGATTAAATAGAGCTTGTGAAGTAGAGCCTGTTTTAAGTCCTGTAGCTCCTTCATAAAAACGAATTAATTTATTTGTACTATTAAGACCAAACTCTCCATTTCTTAATGTATCTTGCCAAATAGAAGTATATTTCAAAATATCTGGATGCTTAGTTATTAATTCTCTAGACATAATAGCTATGTCCTTAGCAGTAGTATAATGCCCTTCCTCATCTATTCCATGTGAATTTTTAAAGCAAGTATTTTCCATACCAAGTTCTTTTGCTTTATCATTCATCATTTTAACAAAATTTTCTTCACTTCCACCTATTTTTTCTGCCATAGCGACAGTAACATCATTTGCTGAAACAACACATATTGCTTTTAAAGCTTCATCAACTGTTAATTCTTCATTTTCTTTAAACCAGATTTGTGAACCACCCATTTTTGATGCTTTCGCACTACATTTTACTTTATCTTGATACGACATTTTACCGTGAATCAATTTGCTCCATAATAAGGAGCATAGTCATAACTTTCATTATCGCCAGTCAAAAGACACTTCTTTGGACTATTTTTTTGGGCTTTTAAAAAGCCCAATTTAAAGTTAATTTCATCTATTTCATCAAATTTAAAATAAATTTGTAGTTTTACATTTTTTCTATTATTATCTATCTTTGTAACTATTATCTTATCTACTAATAGTTCTAAATATAAATCTAAGTTTTCTCTTTTACTTAAATCTAACTCATCAACTATAACTTTTTTTAAATTTTCTATATACTTATCAAAGTTTTTCATCTCTTCTTTTTTTTGCTCGTTTTCTTTAACTTTTTCTTTTAAGTTATTTAATTCTATATTTAATTTGTCATTTCTTTCTTTAAACTCTTCATCATCTATATAACCATTTAAGTTAAGATTTAATAACTTCTCTTTTTTATTGTTCGCATTTTGCATCTTTTTTTCTAAATTAGTATATTCATTATTAATCTTTAAGTCTAAATTATTTTTTTGATATATATTTAATAATTTATTTATTATTTTATTTTTATTCATTTCAAATTTAGAAAATACACTTTTAATAATTTCATATAGTTCCTCTTCTAACAAAATTGGACTTGCACAAACTTTTACTCCACCATTATCATATCTAGCACATACCCAAACTGGTCTACATTTTCTTTTTGGTCCAGCTGACCTAATAAAATTGGTTTGGTGTTCACTACATATTAATTTTCCACTAAATCCATATCTATTAGAAAATTTACTTTTATCCGGATTATTTTCATAAAATTTTTTACTTCTTTTTTCAAAAATCTCATTAGCTTTATTCCAAAGTTCTTCACTCACAATTGGTGGCACTATACTCTCATCATCACATTTTTTTACTATCCAATCTTTTCTATCATTTCTTACTTGCTTGGAACTCCTATAGTCTAATTTAGAAGTAGTATTTGAACAATAATATCCTTTATATTTAGGATTAACCAAACATCTTTTTAAATTTGTTGGACTAATACGAGTATTATTACTAGTCTTATATCCATTTTCATATAATATGTGTGATATTTTTTCAAATCCATACTTGCCAGTAGCATATAGTTCAAATAGTTTTCTTACAACTTCTGCTTCTTTTTCATCTATAACAAGTTTTCCTTTATCTTTTACATATCCACGAATATTATTGTTCCCCAATACTCTATTTTTTTCAACAGACCTTTTAAGACCAAACCTTACTCTTTCTGATAGCTTTCTTACTTCATCTTGTGCTATACTTGCCATTATTGCAAGTCTTAATTCTGAGTCTGGTAGTATTGTATTTATATTATCTGTCTCGAAGTACACTCCCACATTTCTTTCTAAAAGTTCTCTAGTATATTTTATACTATCTAAAGTATCACGAGCAAATCTACTTATTTCTTTCGTAAGAATTAAATCAAATTTATCTTTTTTTGAGTCTTCAATCATATTTAAAAAATCTTCTCTTTTTTTTGTACTAGTTCCACTTA
>CAZTVT010000134.1:0-2085 GCA_964617175.1 uncultured Clostridium sp. | reverse complement strand
GCAAGTAGCTCAACAGGATATCAAATAAGTAAAGATGGAGGAACAAACTGGGCAACATATTATAGTGGAATGTTAAGCACAAGTGATAGCTTGTATGTAATAACAAGTCAAACAAATGCATTAGGTATGTGGCTGGCTTCGCCTTCTGCTTATGGCGCTGACAATGTTATGGGTGTGAACTTCAACGGTTATGTGTTCTATGACTACTATTACGGTGCTCGCCGTGGCTTCCGTCCTCTAGTTTGTCTAAAATCTGATATCCAGCTCGAAGCAGATGGAGCAGGATATAAGATAAAATAACCCCCGAGTTAGTTTTGTAAAAAAATATATAATCATATAAAAATTTGAAATAATTTTTTTATTTATATATAAATCATATAAAAATAATATAAAAAATTTAATTATACTATAAAAATATAATAAAATATGATACAATCTATATTGTATATTATTAGGAGGTGAGATTTTAAATGCCAAGTTATAAATATAGAGTCATTTTTGAAGATGGAAAAGTAGGTCATGGTAAAATAATGGCACTTAATAAATCTCATGCTATGGAGAGCTTAAAAAAGGATAAAATACAGCCTATTGCTATAAAAAAAATGCCTGAAAAAAGGGCAAAATATAAAAGGCTGGATTATAATAAACTAGAAAAGAAAAACTTAAATAAAAATATTAATATTGCAAAACCGAAAAAAAAGGTAGATATAACAAAAATTACACTAGAAGAATTAAGGCAAATGAAACTTCATCCATTCTCTAGAATTACTACTAAAGATATTATAGTTTTTGTAAATAATTTGTATATTCTGAAAAAAGCAAAGTTTAATAATATACAAGCTTTACGTATTATATATGATCAAATTCCAAATTTAAGATTTAAAGATATTGTGGAAGATATTATAATAGGAGTTGAATCAGGAGAGAAAATGAATGTAATAATGCAAAATTATCCGACCGTTTTTCCACCAATGTTTATAAACTTTGTAAAAGTTGGTGAAGATTCTGGTAATTTGGATACAGCTCTATTATATGCTAGAGACTATTTAGAAAGTTCAAAAAAATTAAAAAAACAAGTAAGAGCCGCTGTTATACCTAAAGTATTACAATTTGTATTTATTATTTTAATAATGTTTATACTTGTTATAGTAGGTGTACCGATTATACAAGATGTATATGATATGTTTGATTCAACAAGTCAGATACCAAAAGCAACTTTAGTAACTCTTGATGTAGCAAATTGGTTAACTGCTCATTGGTATGTACCTACAGTAATATTAGTTGCTATAATAGCTATATTTTTATTTATTATTAATACACCAAAAGGGAGATATAAATGGGATAAATTTAAACTTAAATGTCCAATTGCAGGACCACTATTAAATAATATAACTATTCATAAATTTTTCCAAGCAATGTTACTTAATTTAAAAAATGGAATGAGAATACAAGAGAGCTTGGAAGTGTCAAAAAATGTAACTTCTAATTATTATTTTCTATCTGTTATAGAACTTGCAAAAGTTAATGCTATATCTGGTACATCTTGGTTAGAGCCGTTTAAGGAAAATAAATTATTCAAGCCAATGGTAGCTCAAATGGTTGAAGTAGGAATGCAAACAGAGCTTTCTACTATGATGGATAAAGTTAATGAATATTTACAAATGGAGATAGATGAATCTTTAGAAAGATTCCAAAAAGTTTTACCAGAAATTACCTATTCTTTCGTTGGAGCGGCACTTATATTATTTACAATTGTTATACTTGTACCACTTGTAATAGTATATATGGGTGGATTTATAGATATGCCATAGTTTTCAGAGTTAGTTTTGTAAAAAATATATAGAAAACACATGAAATATATATAAATATTAAGAATTAATATTAAAAAGGCATGAAAATTTAAGCTGTACGATTATGTTAAAAACATAGTTGTATAGCTGTTTTTGTATAAAAAATAGCTTTTGATAAAAATAATAAAACTTGAGTTAGAAATTCTGGCATTTTAGCATGTAGTTCTCCTATTTCAAAATAAAAATAGGTACTGCTAAATTCGTAGATAGTCACTAAAAAAGTGTAGTTAGAACG
>CAZTVT010000133.1:0-2135 GCA_964617175.1 uncultured Clostridium sp. | reverse complement strand
GTTGTAAATTAATATATAAATTATATAAGGAGTGATGAAAATGGTATATATTATAACAGGAGGACCTGCTACAGGTAAAGGAACAAGATCTGATATACTAGCTAAAGCTTTAGATATTGCACATATTTCTACTGGAGAAATATTAAGAGAGGTTGCAAAAACAAATAAGGATATTAAAGATAAATTATCAAAAGGTGAGCTTATATCTGATGAAATAATAACAGAATTACTAAGAGAACGATTATCTAATGATGATTGTAAAAAAGGATTTATCCTTGATGGCTATCCAAGAACTTTAAATCAAATTTATCTTTTAAATGATTTATTAGAAGAACTAGGAAGAAAAATAGATAAAGTTATTGAACTTACAGCACCTGATGAATTAGTGTTTAAGAGAATATTAGAAAGAAAAAGTTGTGAAAAATGTGGAAAAATGTATGGTATAGATTTTCCATCAAAAGTTGAAAATGTATGCGATGATTGTGGAGGAGCTTTAGTTGTTAGAACTGATGATACAAAAGAAACACTAAAAGCTAGAATTGATACATATAATAAGAACTCAAAAGAAATTTTAGATTATTATAGAAATGTAGGACTTCTTAAAACTGTTGATTCTTCAGCACATCCTGAAGAAATTGTAGAACAGGCAACAGAAGATTAGAAAGTGTGAGTTAAATGATAAGTATAAAAAACGATAGAGAAATCGAACTTATGAAAGAATCTGCTGAATCTCTTAAAGCAGCACTTAAAGCTATTGAGGAAAATATAAGACCTGGAGTTACAACTATGTTTTTAAATGAAGTAGCTGAGAAAGCTATGAGAGATCATGGTGCAATTCCAGCTTTTATAGGTGAAAGATGTCCATATAGGGGTGGTAAAACATATAAATGGGCTATATGTACCTCTGTAAATGATGAAATAATACATGGCATTCCAAGTGAAAAGGTAGTACTTAAAGAGGGAGATATTGTATCTGTTGATTTAGGTACATACAAGAATGGTTGGGCTTCAGATGCCGGTCGTACTTATGCTGTAGGTGAAGTATCTCCTATTTGTAAAAAATTAATTAAAGTTGCAAAGGACGCCTTTTTTGCTGCTTGTGATGTTGCAAAAGAAGGAAATAGAATTGGGGATATATCTAATGCGGTACAAACATATGTTGAAAAAAACGGATTTTCACTTTTAAGAGAATACCAAGGTCATGGAATAGGAGAAGAAATGCATGAGGACCCTGGAGTACCAAATATAGGCAGAAAAGGAACCGGACCAAGACTTCAAGCAGGTATGGCACTTGCTATAGAACCGATGATATGTGAGGGTAAACCTGATGTGTATGTAAAAAGAGATATGTGGACTGTAGCTACTCGTGATAGAAAAATGACTGCATATTATGAAAATACAATTGTAATAACAAAAGATGCACCAATGATTTTAACTTTAGATTAAGGTATAATTAAATTTGCACTTTCAAGATATTATTTTTTGAAAGTGCAAATTTTTTAACAAGTTTTTTGATATAATGTATTCAGTATCATTTAAACTTAAAGTTTCATTTTTAATCTCTTCGGGTTTAATTCCCCGACGCTTGCGTCGTAGCAAACTATGCAAACATTACGAAGTTTTGTTCGCTGGGGCAAATACCCCGTTGTTCTGTGGCGAGTAAGTTTATATAAAATAACAACTTACGAATTTTAATTAGTTCGTAAGTTGTTTTAAAATGGAGCGGGTGATGAGAATCGAACTCACACAGCCAGCTTGGAAGGCTGGAATTCTACCATTGAACTACACCCGCATTTATCCTACTCGTATATTATATTAAAATAATATTTGTTTGTCAAGAGTTTTTTATAAAAAAATTAAAAATTGTAAATGGCAAGTTACAATTCACAGACAAATTATTTATATGTTAAATTGTATATTATTTATATATGTATTAGTAGAAAATCATAATATTTTATGATATTATAATTATATAGATATTATATGTCAGTGATCTAAATTAAATTAATAAATATATTGTTATATTACAGCTTTTTAATAAATATGGAGTAAATAAGACTCTACCAATACTTTTACAAAAAAGATTTGTTATCTGTATAAGTTAAGTAATATAAATAGTTTATATCAATGGCAAG
>CAZTVT010000132.1:0-2157 GCA_964617175.1 uncultured Clostridium sp. | reverse complement strand
CTTAAAATTTTTTTTCTTCTTGACACATCTTCATTATCTACAACAAAAGCAATAATATCTGCATTAGGGTATTTTTTGTATGCTGTTATTACTGTACTTTCAAAATTTTTTTCATAATACATATCATCATCTGATATAAGACAAATGTCAGCGTTAGAATTAATTATTGCTTTATTTCTACTTTTACTTAATCCTTTTTCAAAAAAAGATAAAAATTTTTTTTCTTTATCAGAAAAATCGAATAATTTAATTTTTTTATTTGTTACTTGATTAATCATTACATAATTACTTTTTTCTATATGCATATATTTTTCTAGTTCAACGTTATTTTTTTTATTCATTGTTGAAATTAATAATTCACATTTCATTTTCCACTTCCTTAAAGAATAATTTTAACTAATTTATTTGAAATATAATAATTAAAAGGTAACACATATATGATCCCTAAATATTTTATATAATTATATTCTTTTTTTAATATAGTTTTCAAATACTTATTTTCTTTATATTTTAAACTAACCAGTTCATTTTTATATTTATCAAAATATTCTTTATCATTTTTTAATGCTGCGATTGTCATTCCCTGAATTAAGGAATATATTAAACGATATTCAAAATATTCTTTAAATTGATTATAATATTTTGTATTACTTATTTTTTCAATTTGTTCATGTGCACTATTTATTGAAATAACAAAATTTTCCAATTTATAGTTTGTGCTCATTGAAGAATGACCCACTCTATAATTATATAATTTTTCATCAATACTTACTATTTTCTTTGCCTGTACCATTAATAATACAAACATTCCATCTCCGTTTTTTTCAAAAAACCTAAAATTGGTGTTGGTTATCAATTCTTTGGAAATAATTTTGTTCCATGGTTGAGTATTTTTATCAAGAAATTCAGCTGTTACTTTTCCATTAAACGGTTTATACCATATTTTTTTCTTAGTCTTTACCCCTTTAGGATAAAACTTTAAATCACACATTGCAATATCAGCATTATTCTTTTTTGCATTATTATATAATTTTTCATACATATCTATATTAGCGATATCATCTGCATCAATAAAACCTATATATTCACCATTTGCATTAGAAATACCTGTATTTCTTGCTCCGCCTAAACCTTGATTTTCTTGATTAATAATTTTTATATTTTTATATTTTTTTGCATATTTTTTTAATATTGATAAAGAACTATCTGTAGATCCGTCATTCACGCATATTATTTCTATATCTTTTAGCGTTTGATTTACAAGTGAATCCAAGGTTTCAGATAAATATTTTTCCGCATTATAAACAGGCACACATATTGATACCTTATATTTTTTCACTATTACACTCTCCTTTTAATTGCATTAAAGCAATACCAGTAAAAACAATAGCAGCTTTTAAAAAAGCTCAATTTTTCCACTTCACGATATAAAAACCAAGTCCTTTTTAAAGCTTTTATTTTATTTGATGATAGTGTGTTTATATCTCTTCTATAATATGATAATATCTCATTTAATCCATAAGCTTTATCAATTTTTTTTAGTACTTTCCACCACGTTGCTGAATCCTGTCCTCTTCTTACATTAGGCATATAAATATCTTCTTTTGTAAGTTTATCCATATCAAACATAACTGTGCTAGTCCATATTGTTGTATTTTTTAACGCCTGCTTATAAGTTATTGTATTTGGAACATATACTTTTTTACCATTTGGAATGCAATTTTGATCTGCAAACTCGTATCCAGTAAAAGAAAAAGCACAATTTTGTTTTTTCATAAACTCAACTTGTTTCGCAAGTTTTTCTTTATTCCATTTATCATCTGCATCTAAAAAGCATATATATCTTCCATTTGCTATTTCAATTCCTTTGTTTCTTGCTAAAGCTGCTCCACCATTTATCTTTTGATCAATCCATTTAATTCTTTTATCATTTTTAAATTTCTTATAAACATCTTTACTATTATCTTTTGAACAATCGTTAATCAAAATTAATTCAAAATTCGTATAAGATTGTTCTAAAACAGAATTAATTGTATCTGCCAAAAACTTTTCTGCGTTATACACAGGTACAACAATTGATACTAAATCATTACTATTCTTATTGCTTTTCATTTTACTATCACCATCTATTTTTTCTTATTTGTTCTTTTTAAAACA
>CAZTVT010000131.1:0-2178 GCA_964617175.1 uncultured Clostridium sp. | reverse complement strand
GTAATACTTCGCACCATCGCTTATCCGCACCACAGCCACACGCACATCAAGCAAGCCGCCTGCCCACTTAATGTAGTCGGGAAAGGTGCTCGCTCTTGTGCCTTCATTCACACTCTGGAAGCCAAGGCTGTTCAGAGCATCCACTTGCTTGCGCTTGTTCATGCGCAATAGCGTCACTGATTGTTCTTTGTTCATATTCGAAAATTTATAATGTTACTATATCATTAATGTCTGCATTCTCATTCGCCCACGAATCCATGTAGTCGTCATAATCCTCTCCGTTATAGTATCTAAGAGCAAGCTCATCCACATTCAATAGGGTGATGGTAGGCACTTCTGCATCGCCTCCGTAACTCTCAGAACCGTTCACCTCATTGATGAGGGTGATATAGGCATCTATCACGGTTACCACATCCAAGCCATAGATAGCATCCTCCCATTCCGCAATCTCGTAGCTCTCATAGAGCTTGGTCAGCTCATAGGTGCCGTCCATCACGGGCTTGGCCATGGCACCGCCTGTGTCATCCATGCCGCTCACGCCTGTGCGCGTGATGAGCATAGCAAGGTCGGTGCCGTCTCCTTTCATCGATTGGTTGGCGATGCGCAAAGTGGCGAGCTTCTGCGTGTCGTTTTGCGAACTTAGAACTGCTTTGAGCAGACCGCTGGCGTTGATATTTCCACATCCCTCGATGCGTAGCGTCTGCACATTGGCAGTGCCTTCAAGCACCAAACCAAAGCCGTCAATGGCAGGGTAGGAGAGGTTTGGCAGGTTGATGAATGTCAGTGCCGACATCGTGTCTGGCAAGGTCAGCGCAGCGATGGGCGATGTCTGTGCCAGTGTGAGCGTGGTCAGCGACGTTCCGTCGGCAAGCAGTCCCTCCAGTCGGGGGCATCCTCCGGCATTGACAGCCGTAATCGACGTGTTGCTGATGTCGAGGTTGCGCAGGAACGGCAACTCGCCAAGCGAGAGACTGGTGAGCCTGCCGCCGACGGTGATGGGCAACTCGATATGGCTCGCTCCGCCGAGGATGAGCGACTGCAATAGCTCGCAGTGTCCGAAACTCCACGCCTCGCCGAGAGTAATCTCACTCAAGTCGAGCAACTTCATGCGGTGTACCTGATACACATAAATCTCCTTGCCGTTCGCATCGGTGCCGAGGTTGAATTCCTTGACAGCATCAGCCTCAAGGTAGGAGGCATCGGCATTGATGTTGCCAGGAGCGTCGTTGCCGTAGGCAAAGTAGCCGTCCTTTGCCACCGTTATCTTTATTTTGGCGTTGTTGGGCGCACCGATACGGCCACCGGCATATATCGAGGTGAAGTCGCCAGTGCGGTAGTTGCCGTCGCGGTAGGCAAAGCGTTTTTCAAGGAATGCAGGAATGGCGGTCAACCGCAGTCCGTGCAGGGCGTAGAAATAGATGCTGTCGGCAGTCGCCGTGAACGAGATGAACTTGCGCTCACCGTCATAGCTGCTCACGGTCTTCTGCCACATCTTCACTATCTTGTCCATGAAGAAATACTCACAACCAGCAGTACTGAAAGGTACAAAACTCACACCGTCAACGGTCGTGGTGCGGCTTCGCATGGCTGCCGCTACATGGTTGAGCGTGATTGTGTCACTGGCGTTAATCTTGGTCGCCGGTGTGTTGCCTTTCTGCACCTGCGCAAGGTTCTGCCAAAGCACGCTGCCGTAGCCCATATAGGGATTACTTGTGTCAAGCAGCGTGGGGTCTGTTTCGGGGTCGATGGTGTCGCCGCCGATGTTGTCCTTGCCCACGAGCGTATCTGCGTCATACACCTTATTCGGATACATTCGCATATATTTCTCGTCGTTGTACACGCCATTAATCACGCTGCCGCCCTCGTCGAGGAAGAACATTGGCTGCATGTTCTTGGCTTGCTGGTCCACGGCTGCGAGATAGTCGGTGAACAGGTAGTAAGCCATCAGCGATTTTACACTGATGTACTTGTAGGCGTTATCACGCCATATCGACTGCCATCCGTTCACGCTGGAATAGTCGCACGAATTGAGCCATTTCAGCAGTCGATAGAGGAAGTACGGCACTTTCTTTCCAAGCGCGTAAGCCATAGCGAGGTCATCATCATCAACCATGCACTCGAAGTATTTTGTCCAAATAGGGGCGGTAATGCTGTCATCGTCACCGAGCAGCTTGCGAA
>CAZTVT010000130.1:0-2192 GCA_964617175.1 uncultured Clostridium sp. | reverse complement strand
ATGTGGCAATATATTTAAAAAGAAACAAGACTAGTAGAACTAGTGTTGTGAGTGACGAAGTCACTTTTGTTCTCAGGATAATATTTATCTATAACTTCTGATATAAAGTTTGATGGAGGAATATTAAAATATCTTTGTTTTTGTCTATATAGAGCAATAGTAGTTATAGTTATGTTAAATATCATGAAAATAACTAGTATCCATGTAGTAATAATAGATTGTTCTTTTGGAAAGTTAGATATAAATTTATTTATAGCAGGAAGAAGTATTTTGCAAGAGATTAAACCAAGAATTCCCCATCCTAATGAATAAATTAATGTTATTCTACCTTGTAAATTAAAGGGTGAAGCAGAGTAATCCCATGAAAGAGTTCCAAATAAATTTTCTTGTAATAGAGAGTAAAAAAATTCTACAAAGCTGCCTATAAAAAAAGAAAGTATAAATGTCATAGTTACACTTTTAACGCTTTTTGATATATAGAATAAAAAAATTGCGCCAATTCCATATACAGGCATAAAAGGACCAAAAACTAATTCTTGCTTGTTAATAACGTATCCAAGTTGAAAATAGCTTAATATACTTTCATATATAAAACCAAAAATTGAACCTATAAAAAATATCCAAAAATATGTGTAAAAACTATCTTTTTTAGTTAATTTTAGCATATATAACTCCTTTATATATAATTATTTTTTGTATTTATAAAGAAATTATTCAATAATTATTTTCGATTATAGTGTTATTGTATAATGTGACAGTTTTTGAATATATTAATAATAGGTGATTAAATGAAAACAAAAAAGATAATGTATATAATTTTAAGTATTTTGATACCTCTAATTATTGGATTTATTGGAAGTATGTTAGGTGGATCGATGGCTTTATTTGATAATATAAAAAAGCCAATTTTTGCTCCTCCGGCTATAATATTTCCAATAGTATGGGGAATATTATATATACTTATGGGAATATCTTCATATTTAGTGTATATAAGCGATAGTAGATATAAAAAAATAGGGCTTATATTTTATGCTATCCAACTTGTATTAAATGCTCTATGGACTATGATTTTCTTTAGATTTGAGAATTTTTTATTTGCTTTTATATGGCTACTTGTACTACTTGGAATAGTTGTAATAATGTTATTTTATTTTTATAAGTCAGATAAAAAAGCTTTTTATTTGCAAATTCCTTATCTCATTTGGCTAATATTTGCTTTAATATTAAATTATTCTATATATACATTAAATTAAATAAAAGACGGCTTTTGCCGTCTTTAAATATCTGGATTTACCATTTTATACAATATTTCAGGGTTTAAGTTTATATGAAGAGTAGATATACAAAAATCTATTACATATAAACATATAATTATTATTGCTAGTCTCTTAACCAAACCTAAAGGAATTAACGATATAATTTTAAGTAGAAGTGGTTGAATAAGATATATATATAATGTTCCTAAAATTCCCCAACCAATTAATATTGGAACAGTTGTATAATTTAAAATTTCAAGAAATTCCCCATCATAATTCCACATTTCTGCATTAAAAATATATTTTAAAATTAAACCGCTTACAAGTTCAAAAGCTCCAAGAACAGTTGCTGAAGTTATAAAAGTATAAGGAATATTGTTTTTTGCTCCCTTTACGTTATAGAAAAGTATATACAAAATTATGCCACCAAATCCATAAATTGAACAAAAAGGTCCATAAAGCATACCTCGATTCATAATATAGCCAAATTTAAAATAACAAAAGATAACTTCAAAGCCCCAACCAAGCATTGCACAAATAACAAATATATATACCATGTTTAGCAGTGATAGTTTTCTATCATCAATTCTATCAACTTTATATGTTATATTAACTTTCTGTAATTTCTTCATAAATATCTCCTATACAATCTAAGTAATAACTTTTATCAAGATTTATACTTATTTTGTTTAAATAATTAAGTATTGAGTTTTCATCAAAATGAAACGTATATTTTACTGCAAAAAGAAGTTGTCTATACTTTTTAAATTTTTTATTTATCTCATTTTTTCCATATTTAGAATCACCAATGATAGGGTGAGAAATACTAGATAAAACTGCTCTTATTTGATGTGTTTTACCATTATGAATAAATATTTTTAAAATAGAATAATCTTTTTTATTATTAGTATATATAACTTTATATGATGTTGTGAT
>CAZTVT010000129.1:0-2201 GCA_964617175.1 uncultured Clostridium sp. | reverse complement strand
GTCTAAAATACTGTCTTATACGTATAAAATATAACAATATTATAAAAAAATAAATATTTAAAACATTATAATTTTTTAAAAAACTATTGATTTTCACCACATAATACTGTATAATGGTATTATGAGGTGAAAATATGATATTTTCTAATTTTATTTTAAAAAATAATTTAAAAGAATATTCAAATAAAAATAATAAAATAAATAGAGATGTGAAAGCAGGAAAATTATTTAAAATAACACATGGACTGTATGAAACTGATAAAAATACACCAGGATATTTACTTGCAGGAAGTATATATGGTCCGTCATATATTTCTTTTGAATATGCACTATCATATTATGGATTAATTCCAGAAAGAGTAGTAACAATTACATCTGCAACATTTGATAAAAAAAAGAAAAAAACGTATAACACAAGTTTTGGTACTTTTACATATAGGGATGTTCCAAAGCTTGCGTATTCAGAAGAAATTATCTTAAAGCAAGAAAAAGATTATTCATTTCAAATAGCTTCACCAGAAAAAGCAATTTGCGATAAATTATATATTTTAGAACCACTTAGAAACTATTCTAATTTAGAAAATATGTTGTTTAAAGATTTAAGAATAGATGAAGATGAGTTTAATAAACTAGATTTTAGTAAAATTGTTAAGCTTAGTAAGTTATATCATTGTAGTAATATAGATTTGCTTGCAAGATATGTAAGGAGGAAAAAAAGTGAATAATATTATTGAACAAATGTTATCTAAATATGAAATAAAAAATACAAATGATCAAATAAATGCATTAAAAGAAATAATTCAGGAAATTGTACTTGCAGGTTTATCAAGAGGAGGATTTTTTAAAGAAGCAGCATTTTATGGAGGCACTGCACTTCGTATTTTCTATAATCTTGATAGGTTTTCAGAAGATTTAGATTTTGCACTTGTAACTAAAAACAAGGATTTTGAGTTAAGTAAATTTTTTGTATATATTGAAAAAGAATTAAAAGCTTATGGAATTAATTTAGAAATACATTCAAAGCAAAAACAAATAGATTCAAATATTACATCTGCTTTTTTAAAAGGTGATACTTTAGAACATATATTAAAATTCTTTCCAAGTGAAGAAAATCATGTATATAATAAATTATTAAAAGATTTAAAAATTAAATTTGAAGTTGATATAAATCCTCCTATAGGAGCGACTTATGAATATAAATATAAGTTATTACCAAGTCCTCATGAAATAAGGCTATATGATAAAGAATCTTTATTTGCTGGTAAAATACATGCAATTTTATGCAGAGGTTGGAAAATCAGGACTAAAGGAAGAGATTTGTATGATTATATTTTCTTTTTAGCAAATAATACAAAAGTTAATGTAGAACTTGTTAAAAATAAACTCATTGAATCAAATTATATTGATAAAAATGATAAATTTGATATAAATATTTTAAAAGAATTATTAATAGAAAAATTTAGTCAGATTAATTACAATGATTCAAAAGAGGATGTAATTCCATTTATAAAAAATGTAGAATTTTTGGATATATGGAGTAAAGAATTTTTTATAAGTATAACTGAAAAAATACAGTAAAAAAATTAAAAGTAAAAGTAGTTTTTTTTTCTTATTTTGATGCAAAGAATTAAATTTTCACCACTAAATACTATATAACGGTATTTAGTGGTGAAATTATTGTAATTATTAGAAATTTAATTAGTATTTTTTTATAAAATCATCTGAAAAAGATGTATTAAATAAATTATATATTATAAAAACAAAGAACAATACTATTATTAAGATTAGAAAAGATTTAATTATTTTTTCATACACTCACCAATCATATTATACTTAAAACCAAAAATTAAAACAATATTGTCATATAATATTTTCAAAACTATTTACTTTAGAATTCTGAAATGTTAATATATATATAAGTTAAACGGTAAGTTCTTTTCGTATGCCATAATCTAGGTAAGTGCTATATGTTAGCATCATACTTAAGGCGATTTAATTTTTTTATTTTTACCACCAAGTAGTGGCATTTTTTATACAGAAAATTAATTTTGAATATTAAATTTAAAAATATTTTTATTTTAGTCTGCTCACACTGAGCACCTATTTCTATTTTATCTACTAATTGTAAAATATCATTTCTAGTAATGTTTGCAGTATTTAAGAAATTATCTACTAGTTGTATCATATTTTTTTTATTATTA
>CAZTVT010000128.1:0-2227 GCA_964617175.1 uncultured Clostridium sp. | reverse complement strand
TTACAATCATAGGTATTATAATAACTACGATAATTATAATTTTGCATCTCTAAAGTTCTTTGATATTCTATCATTTTAGCATAATCTAAAATAATTTCAAGTATTTTATGATCACTTTCTGCAAAACTTTCTTTACAAGCTTTAAATTTCAATTTCTTGCCATATTCAACAATTTTTTCAGATTTAAAATCATCATAAAATTCAAAAACATTTTTCATTACATATAGAGAATTTTCACCTATTTTAAAAGAAACGCTTAAAATTTTATGATCATACAAAATCAGTTTTGGTTCTAATTTTATATTTTTTTGTAATTTATTCTCTGATATTAGTTGATCATTTTTCTTTTTTATAATTTCACTATATATTTCATCTAAGTTTATGCTTTTATTAATACTTTCATTTTCAGACTGTGGTTTATATTTTCTTAATATATCTAAAGCACTGTTATATTTCTTTTGATATTCCCACTTTTTCTTTTCTTCTTCTTTTTGTTTTAAAAAAATTCTATACCTTTCCGCTGCTTCTTTTCTTTGCTTTTCTAATAATTCCTCCTGCTTTTTTTTAGTATTAGGTCTGTGCGGATCAACTACTTCCATACAAGTTGCAATAATATGCTTACAAAAATTCCCATTTTCATAGTCAGGACAGGTACAGCTACACTCTTTTAAAATAGAATTGTGTATATTTAAAGTCACATTATAATCAGAATAATTTCCCCACACATAAGCTTTTATTTCATAAGATGCATCTTTATCTTTAATTTGCTTATCTACACTTTCTATTTCCACATTTTCATTTGAATAAATACGTCTAGCTTTATTATATCTACCATTATCATAGCTTTTATTAAAATCAATTCTTTCAAAATTCAAATCGGTTACATCTACAATCATATATTTCTCCTATTTTTCTACATAAAAACCTTCTTCTTTAAAATAATCTTTTACTTTTGTTAATTTTTCTTCTTTTAAAAATATAGCATCGGATATTTCTTCCTTTATATATTTTTCAAAATCCTTATCTTTTTTTATTCCATTTATTATTTCTTCATCGCTTCTTAATAAATATACTTTCTCAATTTTAATTCTTTTAGATGCCATATCCCAGTATTTTAATTTTTCCATAACATTTACAGGAATAGTGTTTTTACTATATTTAGTTAAGTATTCTGTTATTTGTAAAACAGTTTGTCCATCGTCTAGTGCTTTAACTAAAGCATCAAAATCTAATTTATATATTATAGTATTATTTATTTTTTTCTTCTTAAAATATTTATCAAAATAAATTTCATGTTTTAGTCTATTTTTAGTATCTTCAACTATAATATCAAAATCTTCTGTAATAAATAATTCTAAAGCTAAATTGTTTGTATTATCCTCTAATTCTTCATATTTATCTATTAGACCTAAAACATATGCTCCCATTTTATTTAATTTTATACAATCAATATTAATAATCGTAAAATATTTCTCATAATAAGAATTATAGTCTGGGATATGCTCTACTTCGTATTTTACATCTACCATTCCAAGTGTAAGTAAATATTTTAAAATAACATTTTGTAAATATTCTTCTTCTAATTCAGAATGCGAAAGTGTTTCTATATAATATTTACTCTTGCTTAAGACTATGTCACCTGTATATTTTCTTAAAAAATAACTATTAAACATTCTAAAAATCTTTTCGACCCTTTTATAATCTATCCATTTATTTACAGGAAAAGATTTTATTCTGTTTTCTATTATTTTTCGTGCTCCACTTAAATTTACGTTTTTCATTTTTTTGATTAATTGTTCTGACAAAATGTCACTAGTTTCATTTAAAGAAGAATCTAAATAGCTCTCATACAAATACTTTATTTTATTTTCAGCTGATAATTCAAGATATTCTTTACATTTATCTGTCAATATATATTTGCCATTATCTACAGTTACTAAATTTGCTACTTCTAATATTTTAAATAATCCATTAAGGATATATGTATTTTCAATTCCTTTTACATTTTCTTCTTTACAATTATATATTTCATTAATATTTAACAAATCAGCCATAATAGTATATGATTTACGATTTAATAAAGATTTCT
Source organism: uncultured Clostridium sp. (assembly GCA_964617175.1). Lineage (GTDB taxonomy): Bacteria > Bacillota > Clostridia > TANB77 > CAG-465 > CAG-465. Next base: position 138 of record CAZTVT010000128.1, on the reverse strand, counting down.
TAGGAGTCAGACTTAATTTATTTACATTTAAATATCTAATAACTTTATCAAAATCCTGTGTGTTCTCCCTACAAATAACTGTATAATTATCATCATTTTCATTTTCAGATTTTATATCATTATCTCCAATTTTATCAG
>CAZTVT010000127.1:0-2291 GCA_964617175.1 uncultured Clostridium sp. | reverse complement strand
CTTCTGATGTGGATGCTAACGTGTGGGAGCCGGGTGTTTACGGCTGGACGGAGGTAACGGAATAATGGAGGTTATTATCGGATGATTATATTTAAAGGGAAATTAACAAAACACTTTACCGCAGATGAATATACGGTTAATCAAACTGAAAACTGCACTATCACAAAAGAGGCTATAGAACACGCAGACATCCTAGAAGAGTTCCGGCAATGGCTCGGAAAGCCTATGAAAGTAAATGCGTGGTGTAGGACACCTGCCTACAATAAAAAAGTAGGCGGTAATGCCAACTCGTCACATTTAAGAGGTGTAGCCACAGACTGGGGCATACCGAATGTATCACAGGCTGACTTTATTCGTTACGCCAAAAAGTGGAAAGCAATCTGCAAAAAGCACGGCGTTGTAGGCGAAGCCGGACTATACACATGGGGCATACACTTAGGCTCTCATGTTACATACTCAAAAACTTTTTACCATTGGGACAGCCGTTCAGGTAAGCAGATAAACAAACCGTTTAAGATCTAGGAGGTGGCAAATGGAGAATTGGATATTTGCCATCGCCACAGGCGTAACCGGAGCGGCAGTTATTAAATTAATTGATAATGTCGTCCAGTGGCTCCTGCAGCGCAAGGCTGCCAAGGAGGACCGGACCGAAGAAAAAGACAGGGAGGAACTCCAAAAAATCAAAGACTGGGAGCGGGATATGGAGCTCAAGGTCAATGCCCTTGTAAATGCGGACAAGTACATATTGTTTGACAGAATCCGCTACCTCGGGCAACGGTATGTTGCGGATAATGAGGTTGATTTTGACGACAGGCGAATCCTCAACCAGATGCATGATGTATATCACAATGAACTTGGCGGCAACGGGGATTTGGACGAGCTGATGAAAGCCGTCAATGCACTCCCACTCAAGCAGTCAAATTAAGGAGGGTAAAATGATGAAAGAATATCAGAAAATAATGACCGTGTTTGATAACGCATCAGGCACAAAGACAGAGACGCTGCAGCTGACGACGAAACAGGACACGAACGATTATGTTGTTACATATACAGACTATGTAGACTGCCGAATACCTAAACAGGTGGGTTTGCAGGTCAGCGGTAATATGACGAGCCTTGCGGTAAAAGGCAGATTGGCAGAAAAAACGGCAGATTTACCACTTGCAATTATCAATATGCAGACCCTCGAGACGGTTGACGAAATCACGGAAGCGGGTATTTATGTAATCCCTTGTGAGGAAATCCAAAACTTAACCTTTGAATTAACAGGCGGCAGCGGCGTGACAGTCGTTTGCAAGCTGATGTTTTAGAGGTGCTGTATGAACAATCTAGCAAAAGTAATAGCCCTTGGCGGCAGACGGCTGAACAAAGCACTTGCAATGCACTATTTGTTTGGCGAACAAGTCAAACCACCTGAATACATCGAATTTACTGGCAAGCAGTATGTCAAATTAGATTTGCCATTTACTAAAGATACGGTATGTCGTATCAAGTTTAATATGATTAAACCAACAGGTTCATGCATAATGGGGTCGTCTCCTGCGTTTAGGTTTTTTAACGCACACGGCAGTACATTTCTTGATTGGGGTCGTGGGGTATACGGTGGCAGAATAAATGGAGGTGAAACACCAGCAGGAAAGACTTTTTTCAGGGAGTTTGGCAACAACTATGTAAAAGACCTAGAGACTGGCGAAATAGTCATAAGTGGGGTAATGTATGGAGACAATGTCAGGTATGACAACAAACCTATTTGCATTATGGGAAATCCATACCAAGAGTGTGCAATAGGAATAGTATATTTGGCAGAAGTAATTGAAAATGGCAAAACAGTGCGGTCATTACTGCCACATACCAGCAACACAGGCGAGAATGGACTGTATGATGTTATAACAGACACGTTTTATGGGGTTATAGATACCTCAGCCGTAAATTGATAAGAGTAAATAAAAATACACCGTCTCAGGAGCAAACAACCCGCTCCAAGGCGGTGTTTTTATTTTGCAAACACATATACAACGAAAGGAGTATGAAAGGGCATGGCAAACAAGAAATTCAAAGTTTACTTAGCTCCGTCCAATCAGTCGGCAAATATGTACTTCGGAGGCAGCACCAACGAAGCAAAAGTCTGTCAGGACATTGCGTCAAGGGTTGAGAGGGAGCTGAGTGTAAACGGTTTTGACGTAAAGGTGGGAAAACACGCACAGACACTGCTGCAGAAAGCGCAGGAGGCGGGCAAGTGGGGTGCTGATGTTTATGTTGCAATCCATTCCAACGGCTCAAATGGAAAGGCA
>CAZTVT010000126.1:0-2298 GCA_964617175.1 uncultured Clostridium sp. | reverse complement strand
AAACTTCCTGAATATACAGATGCAAAAACTGTAAAGTATGTTAAATACATATATGTTAGTTTACCTGAAGAAATTGATGATTTATTAGATGAATATAATTCAAAATCTACTTTGCAAACTGAAGCATTAACCAATAGTTTAAAAGATAGACTTTTAAGGATTGTTGACTCTAATATTCAGGTAAATAAGGAATATAGTAAATATAATTTAAGCTAAACTAAATATTGGATTAATTATAATAATGTGATTTAAAAATAATGAAAAATTAGGGTAGCAAAAGCTACCCTAATATATATAAACACTATGTATATATAAGTATTATTGTAAAATCAAAATAGAATGGATGTGGTTTTATTGAAACAACAAAATAATATAAGTATAAATAATAGACAAATTAGTTTTAAGTATGATATTGTTGAAAAATTTGAAACCGGAATTGAACTTAAAGGCACAGAAGTAAAATCTATTCGTGAAGGATCATGTAATTTAAAAGATAGTTTTGCCATTATAAAAAATAATGAGGTTATTGTAAAAAACATTCATATTAGTCCATATGAAAAAGGCAATATAAACAATGTAGATCCTATCCGTGATAGAAAATTGTTACTTCATAAATTGGAAATATTAAAATTACAGAATTATATAAAAAAAGGTGGTTATACTTTAATTCCTGTTAAAGTATATTTAAAAGGAAGATTAGTAAAAGTTGAACTTGCAATATGTATAGGGAAAAAATTGTATGATAAAAGAGCTTCCCTAAAAGAAAAAGAAGCTTTAAAAGAAGTAAATGTTTTTAAAAAAAATTAAGATAATTTTGTGTTATCTTGATTTTTTTGTTCGCAATTTTCTTGAACAGTTGCTATTACTGCAAGATTTTGACCTATACTTTGAAGTAATACTGAAAGAAGATTTTGGTCGTCAACAGACAAATCCCTAGCTATTAGTATTGAAAGTAGAGAAGAGAAAATAACTAAATTAAATCCTGTATTTTTGCAACATGGATTGTTTGGTGTATCACCTGACATTATTTTATACCTGATTTATGGTTGCACTTAAAGTAACTATGTGAGTGCAGTTCTTTGTTGGTATACAAATTTGCATAGGAAAATTACGTACATTTCTAATAATTGACTGAAAACCATTTTGAATTAGTACAGTTGCTGAAGTGCTATTACTAGCAATTACGCTCAATATATAGTTATTTTGTAAAGATATAGTTTGAGAAGTACTGGTTACTGTAACTTTACTTGAATTACAATTTTTACAATTGCAAGAAAAAGTACAATCTTCTATATTTAAATCAACATTAAAATTATTCATGATACGCCTCCTTTAAATGATGTTGCAACAAGCTATAGTGTTACTACAATCAATAGCTGTAACACCAACATATACTCTAAAAGTTCCTGATTCTACGGGAAGGTCAAATATTTTATAGCTACCACTTGGTATATTAAATAGAATATTAGGTATAAAATCTGGATTAGAGAGTTGAATAGTAGCAGTACTAGAATTACTTGATATAAAGGTTAATGTATAACCAAATCCTAAAGGAATTACACTATTATTTGTAATATTTGTATATACATTATCTGTTACATTTGATATTCCATTTTGACATTTCCTTTGCCTTACAGCTAGTGTGTAACAAAAATCATTCATTTTAATCACTCCATTAATAAATATATAATATCTTATGCAATATTAAAATAAAATGTTATTTGAATTTACACTAAAATGATATAATAAATATTTTGAAAGAAGTGTTCTTGTGGAAATTTAAATAGTTTTATGCCTATTAGTGTATTAAATTTTAGGAAATAAGTCTTGAAAATATTTTAAAATCAGATAGCTTATTAATACGGTTAAGCAAAAAAATTACTATTTACATCCAGAAATTTAAATGATATAATAAGAAAGAACGGAGGTAAATATGTTTAAAAGTGGATATGTAAGTATAGTAGGAAAGCCAAATGCTGGCAAATCTACTCTTTTAAATAAATTAGTAGGATTTAAGGTTGCAATAACAACACCTAAGCCACAAACTACTAGATTTAATATAAAAGGAATAGTTACAAGTAAGACTTCCCAAATTGTTTTTATAGATACTCCTGGTGTTCACACTCCAAAGCATAAAATGGGAAAATATATGATGCAAAGTGTAGAAATGGCAATAAATAATGTTGATGTTATTATATATTTGGTTGATAGTACAAAGCCAAAAATTGATTATGCAACTGAAAATATAATGAAAAATATTGCAAGTCTAAATACTAAAGTAATACTTTGCATAAATAA
>CAZTVT010000125.1:0-2311 GCA_964617175.1 uncultured Clostridium sp. | reverse complement strand
AATATATGTATTTTAAATAAAACAACAGGATCTATACTTGGTCTTCCAAATACAGAATATTGTTTTTCTACTTCATCATATATAAAGTTCCAATCAAAATATTTTTCAATAACTCTCAAAAAATGATTTTCAGGAATCATACTTTCTAAATTAATAATTTCACTTGAATATTGTCTTTTAGTTCTTTTGGTTAACATATTTATCACTTACTCCTTTATTCTAACCATATTAATTATAACATTTATTTATCAAAAAAGCGAGATAGTAAGTAACTTTTATTTGGTTAGAATAAAGTTTTTATCTCGCATAATAATTATATAACATTTTTTAAAAAATAAAAAGACTACTTTCAAAATCTTACGACTTTGTCAACAGTCTGAGACTAAAATCATTATGACTTTAGTCTATTTCGTGTGCACTAGCTGTGAATAGTAACACAAAAATCACAAACATTTATATTTTTTCTTTACTTTTATTTTTTACTTTGATATAATTATGTATAGAATATGGATGTCTTAATATAAGAGGTACATGTTTACAATTTTGTAGTGCAAATAATTAGTGCTACTTATAGAAAGGAAGGATGGTTTTAATGGAAAAGAAAAAAAATACACAAATGTTTGTTATAGCAATATTAGCAGTAGCAGTTTTGACAATGTCAGTAGGTTTTGCCGTTTTCACACAAACTCTTGATATTTCTGGTAATGTTTCAGTTGCAAGTTCTTCATGGAATATACAATTCGATACATCATCATACCAAGAAAGTGCCGGCAGTGTAACCGTTGCTGCAGATAATAGAACTATTTCTGGAACATCAATGACTTATAATGTTACATTAACTAAACCTGGTGATTTTTATGAATTTACAGTAAATGTTAAAAATACTGGTACTTTCGATGCAAATTTAACAGGTATAACTATGAGTCCTTTGACTACAGAGCAATCAAAATATTTGACTTATGAAATTGATTATAATAGTAATACTTATACATCAACACAAACCGGTCTATCTATATCACTTGCTAATACTAGCGGTGTAGTTCCTGTAAAAGTTAAAGTATCTTATGTTCAACCTGAAAATCCTGCAGATTTACCTAGCAGCGAAGTAACAATTCCATTGACAGCTTCGTTAACTTATAATCAAGCTTAGTAATATTACTATACCAATTACCTTTTCTGGTGATTGGTATAGTATATTTACAGAAATGGAAGGAACTTATGAAAAACATATTAAAATATATATTTTCAATAATATTGTTAATTTCTATTACAATGTCTAAAAATGTTTATTTAAATGCTTTTTTTTGGATATTTATGACATTTTTATTGACATTTAGATGTGGTTTTCCCAAAGATAGGCATTATTTGAAAGGTAACATAATACGTATAGTAATTATAAGTATATTTTCTTATTTTCTTGTAACTTATAGTTTGGGATTGATAACAGGATTTACTAATAATATTTTTAGTCTTAATATTATAAAAATTATTAAAAATATTTTTCCACCAATTATAGTAATTAGTTGTCAAGAATTAATAAGGTATATATATGCTAAACAATGTCAGTATGATATAAAACCATATTTATTTATTACTTTTATATATATTTTTTTAGATATTGTAATGGATTTTAATCCATCAATGTTAGCAAATTCAGAGGCGATTTTTTTATTCATATGTATGTACATCATACCTAAAGTTGCTTTTCATGCATTATATAGTTATATAAAATATAATGTCAGTTATTTTACTACTATTATTCTTAGGATGGTTTTTATCTTATATATTTATATACTTCCTATTTTTCCTAGTTTGGGGAATTATATTAATTCAGTACTTGGTATACTATTTCCATATGTTGTATATAGACTTGTAAGCAAAAGCATTAAATACTATGATAAGAGTGATAGATATGTTGTATCATTGAGAAGAAAGTATATTTATTTACCATTAACGTTTATTTTAATTGTAGTAATTACCTTAGTATCTGGAATAGGAAAATATCAATTGGTTGCTATTGGTTCTGGTAGTATGGAACCAACTATATATCGTGGCGATTCAGTATTATTAGAAAAATTGAATGATTTAAGTGAAATAAAGATAGGGACAGTTTTGGCATATAAGAAAGAGGGAGTATTAATTACTCATAGGGTTGTTGGTATGAAAAAAGAACTTGATAAGTACATATTTAAAACTAAGGGAGATAATAATAATGATATTGATAGTTATGAAATTTATCAAGACGAAATAATAGGAAGAGTTATTTATAATATTAAATATATTGGATATCCTACTATATGGATTAATGAAA
>CAZTVT010000124.1:0-2338 GCA_964617175.1 uncultured Clostridium sp. | reverse complement strand
TGAGAAAAGAAAGAGTACACAGTCTACATTGTATGAAATCTTTATGACACTTCTTAATTTTATTGAACCAATAATTCCATTTACTTTTGAAGAAACTTGGAGTTATATTTGGCATAGTAATGCGGAGGAAGAAAGTAACCTTTTGTTATTTAGAAATAAATTAAAACAAGTTAATATACAAGATTATGAAACTTCTATTAAGAAATGGAATAATATATTTTTTATTATAAATAAAGTAAATATAAAAATTGGAAAAGAAATATTAAATAAAAAAATAAAAAATTCTTTGCAAGCTAAGGTAATTCTTGGAGTAAATGAGAAAACTAAAGAGTTTATTGATGAAAATCACGAGGACTTTTTAAGATCACTTAATGTATCAGTTTTAGAAACAAAAGTATCAGATAAAAGTTATATTATAGTAGAAACTGCAGATGGTGTTGAATGCAAGAGATGTAGAAACTATTCTTTAAATATAGGTCAAGATATAAAATATAGGTATTTATGCCCATCTTGTGCTAGAATAATGAATGAGAGTATTAGTAAATAAATTAGTTAAAGTAAATAATTTATATATTTATTAGGAGGATTTACTATGAAAGATTATCCACCATATAGTATAACTGATAAAATGTTAGACTATATATCTAAAATAATGAAAAAATTGGAGAAATTGATTATATAAATTTAAGTAAAAAGTCAGAATTAAGAAAACAAAATAGAATTAATTCCATTCACTCATCTCTTGCAATAGAAAATAATGGATTATCTTTAGACCAAGTCAGAGATGTTGTTGATGGAAAACCTGTTATTGGTGAAAGAAAAGATATTCAGGAAGTAAAAAATGCATATAATGCATATGAAGAATTAAAAAATATTAATCCGTATTCTATAGAAGAGCTTAAAAGAATTAATGGCATAATGACTTTTTTAGTTGAAAAAGAAAGTGGGAGATTCAGAACTCATGGAGAGGGAGTTTATGATGGTGCTGATTTGATTTTTATGTGTCCACCTGCAAAATTAGTTGATACATTGATGGAACAGCTTTTTAACTGGTTAAACAAAGCAAAAGAATGTGTACATCCATTAATTCTATCTTCTGTATTTCATTATGAGTTTGTATTTATACATCCATTTGGTGATGAAAATGGAAAAATGACAAGACTTTGGCAAACAGCAATACTTTCAAAATGGGAAAATGTTTTTGAGTATATACCAATTGAAAGTTTAATAAAAAAGTATCAAGAAGATTATTATATGGCAATTAATAATAGTAATATAGCAGGAAATTCTAATGAATTTATAGAATTTATGCTAAAAATGATATATGAAACAGTAACCGATTTGTTAAATAGAACTACACAAGAAACTACACAAGAAAAAATTGTTGATTTAATCAAAGAAAAACCTAATATTACTCAAGCTCAAATAGCAAAAGTACTTGGAATTACTAGAGATGGTGTATCGTATAATATAAAAAAATTAAAAGAAAATAAAATTATAGAGAGAATAGGAGCTACAAAAAAAGGTAGCTGGAAAATAATCAAATAGTTCAAAATTAGTAATATTAAGTAAAAAAAATTATTAACAAAATATTTATACAAAAAATCATAAAAATAAAGTCGAATAATATAATGTAATAGTTATATTATTCGATTTTTTTTGAGGTGGTTAATTTGATTATTAAAATAACAAAAATAAAAATATGTTTATTAATATTTTTCATATTTTTAATATTTTCTGGAAATGCTATAGCAGTAACTTATACTTATCCTGTAAATAAAAATAAAGAAACAAAAGTAAGTAGTATAAGTACTCTTGCAAGTGCTCCGAAATTTAGTTTTCAGTCAGAGTCTCAAGTGTTAATGGAACCTACAACAGGAGAAATTCTTTATGCAAATAATGAAAATGAAAAACTATTACCAGCATCAGTTACAAAAGTTATGACCTATTAAAAGACACTTTTGATTTTGAGAGAAGAAAGAATAGAAGAAATGACCAAAAAACAGTATTCTACACAGTATATGTATACGTAAAATTTTAGAATAGTAGAAATACTGTTCTTTTTTTTATATATATTAATATAAAATAATATATAAATTTTTTTGTACATTTTGTACTAAGTAACTTCAAACTATATAAAAATAAATAAAATCTAATATACATATATTTGTACAACTAATGTATTTTAATGTACACAAATATTTTCTTATAAATTTATATACAAATATTAAATTAAAAATATAACTAGGGTTAATGAGGTTTAATTCTAGTTAATTTTCATTATTAAGATATTAAATTATATTATTTTATAAGTAAAATACTCCATAATTAAATGTGG
>CAZTVT010000123.1:0-2339 GCA_964617175.1 uncultured Clostridium sp. | reverse complement strand
TATTAAGGATACCATATTACAGGAAGCTTATAATATATACTTAAATTTTTAACAAAGGAGAATTTTATATGCGTACCCAAATTACATTTTTTTTGATCGGCTTTTTTGTTGCCTTATTTATTGTTGCAATAAGTTGGATAATAAATTGGCAAATAAAAAAGAGAAGAGTTCTTTTAACAATAAGCTCATACGCAAAAGACAAACATTTCAAGTTAACAATTGTCTCATCTAATAACAAAGGGACTTTTGTTTTGTTTGACTCCAAGGATGAGTTATTAAAAGCAATACATAAGTACCCTAATAATACTTACGTAGAGGTTGATAAGAAGCCTATGCGTATTGAGGATGTAGATATCGAGTTATAAAAATAACCCCCAGACAAAAATTTTGTCTGGGGTTATTCTCAAAATTTATATATTATTTTTTATATATTCAACTACATCTCCTACAGTAGAAATTTTTTCAGCTTCAACTTCAGGAATTTCCATATCAAACTCTTCTTCAAAAGCCATGATAAGCTCTACAACATCTAAAGAATCAGCGCCTAAATCATCTATAAAAGTAGTTTCAGATGTAATTGTATCTAAATCTTCTATTCCAAGTTGTTCTCCTATAACATCTTTAACCCTACTGAAGATTTCAGTCTCTTCCATATAAATTACCTCCCTAATAAATTTTTATATCTCTATTATCTAATATTTACTCTATATTGTCAATAGTATTACAAATTTTTTTTATTTTTTTATCTATTTTTAAAATTTCAACAAATATATTACATATTTTACTATATTAAGTATTAGGTTTACATACTAATTAACAAAAAACAATACTAAAATATTAGTTATTTTCTAATATTTAAAGTATTGTTTTTTATTTCTCAGTTCTCAGTTATCTCCAGTCGTCCCCAATTTAGAAGTTCATCTAAAATTTTTCTGCCAAATATAGTTGTTTCACTTTCGGCCATTTTCTTTACCTTTTGAATATACTCTTCTTCAAAGAGAACATTTGGTAAGAAAAATTTTGAAACCATTACATTTTTTTCAAGATCACGTGGGCAAGAAAAAGTGACCTCAAATAGGTCTTGAGCATTCTTCAGAACGTTACGATTTACATCAATGATATCCAATTTACATTCAGAAGAACAAAAGTTATCACAAGTATAACAAATCTTAGTTGTTGCCATTTGTTTTAAATAATCTCTTTTTATATTATCTGTGTTAAAAGGAACCCGTGCCATAATTATGCCTCCTAAAAATATATTTTTCTATACTATATCACACTTTCTCTTATTTGTCCAGTATTTTATGTAATTTTGCATAAAAGTTGTACATAAAAACAGAGCCTAAGCTCTGTTTTTTATTATTCTATTATATTTGATACTGAACCAGATCCAACTGTTCTACCACCTTCACGAATAGCGAATTTTAAACCTTTTTCAATTGCTATTGGAGTGATAAGTTTTGCTTTAATTGTTACGTTATCACCAGGCATTACCATTTCTTTATCTTTTGGTAATTCAATTACACCTGTAACATCAGTTGTTCTGAAATAGAATTGTGGTCTATATCCTTGGAAGAATGGAGTATGTCTTCCACCTTCTTCTTTTGTTAGGATATACACTTCAGCTTCAAATTCAGTATGTGGATGTATAGAACCAGGTTTAGCAATAACTTGACCTCTTTGGATCTCATCTCTTTGGATACCTCTTAGAAGTAATCCTGCATTATCACCACATTCAGCTTCATCAAGTGATTTTCTGAACATTTCGATACCAGTTACAACTGTTTTTCTAGGAGTGTCTACAAGACCTACGATTTCAACTTCTTCACCAAGTTTTAATACACCTTTTTCAATTCTACCTGTTGCAACTGTACCTCTACCTGTAATAGTAAATACATCTTCAACTGGCATTAAGAATGGTTTATCTGTATCTCTTGTTGGTTCTGGAATATATTCATCAATAGCTGCTAGAAGTTCTTTTATGCAAGCATATTCTGGAGCTTCTGGATCTTTAGAATCACTTTCTAATACTTTTAGAGCAGATCCTTTAACTATTGGAGTTGTATCTCCAGGGAAATCATATTTTGATAATAGATCTCTTATGTCCATTTCAACTAATTCTAATAATTCTGGATCGTCAACCATATCACATTTGTTCATGAAAACAACTATATATGGAACACCAACTTGTCTTGCAAGTAGTATATGCTCTCTTGTTTGAGGCATAGGACCATCAGCAGCAGAAACAACTAGGATTGCTCCATCCATTTGAGCAGCACCAGTTATCATATTTTTAACATAGTCTGCGTGTCCTGGACAGTCAACGTGTGCATAGTGTC
>CAZTVT010000122.1:0-2341 GCA_964617175.1 uncultured Clostridium sp. | reverse complement strand
AAAGTAGAATTTAGTCTTGGACAATACTCATATTCTACTTTTTATAAAGATTTTATCCACCTTTATAATTTTACATAACTTTGAAGTATCGCCTAAAAGTTGCTTTTAGTCTTGGATTTCAAGGTAGAATTTACTTTTGTAAATTTCAATCTTTTTGTAGGTTTTTGGTAAAGTTAAATTGTAGCTTTAATTAGCTACTTTTTTATGTTCAAAATCTTCTTGTACTAAATCTTTTATTCTATAAAATTTACCTTTAATATCTATAATAACAGAATGATGTACCAATCTATATATTATTGCTGATGCAATTGTTATATCTACAAAAACTTCTCCCCATTTTGAAAACGGTTGATTAGTTGTTATTATTGTTGGTTTATTCTCATATCTTTTTCCGTCTGCTATTATTTGTGTTTTTATTGTATGTTTCTTCTTTTTCACTGAATACCATTCTTTTTGTTTTTTTAGGTATTTCAATTTCACATTCTGGTGCATCTACTAAAATTACTTCTACAACTAGATTATCCTTGTGTAATTCACTTTTCTTTGGTAATGAAAAAGTTCCATCTTTTATCAAAACATTCTCTACCCATTTTACAGATTAACATATTATACTTTTAGCTACTCCATAATCAAATGCTATATTTTCCATTGTTCTATATTCTCTGTAGTAAGACAGCATTATTACTAATTTGTCTAATACTGTTAATTTTGGTTTACTACCTCCATATTATGCAATTTTATATATGATTCTTCAAGGATTTCTAGCATTTTATAAAATGTTGTTTTTTTCACTCCAAATATTTTTTGATAATCTTCTTCTTTTAATTTTTTTATTCTATCTTCATTATTCATCATATATCCACCTGTAACCATATTAACACAAATTATGGCATATGTCCATAGTTGTCGAACAGGTCTATTTCATTTATTATATTAAATGTATCCTTATTTTTAAAGTAATGTAAACATAAATCAGCAATAACAAGTTCACAAGAGTTACTATCAAATGGTAATCCTTGTAACATATTAAAAAATTTTGTATCATATATTTCTGTTAATATTCTCTTTATATTTTTAATTGCATTAGATGACATATCACAACAAACAACCTTCTTTTTTTTATAAGATATAAAGCATCATTTTCTCTGCCACATCCTAAATCAATTATATGTATAAAAGATTGCAAAATTATATTTTTAAACTTATCTAGCCAGTTATTAGTTTTTATATCTTCTCTAGTAAATTAAATATATTTATTTTCACAATAATTTAAAGAATTATCATTTTCATCCAAACTCATTTTATTCATCTCACCCAAGACTTGTTTAACACTACCTTTAAATATTTCATAAGTTCCAAAGCATCAGAATTAAGCTTTTTTCCTTTTTTATCAAATTCTTCTTGTTGATGTATAAAGAAAAAAAGCATTGCCTCATCAATATTTTTATAAGCTTTTTCTTTTAACTCTTCTATAAATGCATCAACTTTTTTACGTCCAAATTTATCTGCCATGAAAATTATTTTTGCTAGTAAATTCATTTTTACATTTCCTACTGTATGATATTTAACGGCACTGCAAATATCATCATCAAATATATATTTCTCTTTTAAAAACACGGCCCCAATATCAGCATGTGCAATTTTTATATTCTCATCAGAAAGTAATTCTTTAGGTAAATCTCCTCTTTCTATCCATTTAATGTTTTCTTCATTACTAAATTCTTTTGCTATATCATGTACCAATCCTGCTAGATATGCTTTATTCTCATCAATTCCATAATGATTAGCTAATTTTTTTGCTTCTTCTGCAACTAATATACTATGTTCATATCTATAATCAGATAATATATTTTTTAAATCTTTTTTTATTTTATCTATATCATACATACATATCACCTTAAAAATAGTATCACAATGATAAATAATAGTCAAACTAATATACACATTTTTTATTTAATGTTTATCATATCTTAAATTCCCATAAATTATATGTATATACTCCTATTTTACCAGCTTCTTTTTCTTCAAGCCCTAAATTTTTATAATAATTATTTAACTTAATATTACTTTTAAAGCAGTCGAGTCTCAAATTTTCTTTATTATCATTTCTGGCTTTATTTTAAGAAGCATACATCCAGCTATTATTTCATCATGTTTTGCTACATACATTAAAATAGCGCTTATCTGCTTTTTAAAATAATATTTATTATAACGGTTTGCATATGACATATTCCATTATTTTATATTATTTTCATCAAACTACTTACATCTTTTTACTATCAAATCATATATAGCTTCTATATCTTTTTCCTTTGCAATTTCTATTTTTATATCCATAAAA
>CAZTVT010000121.1:0-2461 GCA_964617175.1 uncultured Clostridium sp. | reverse complement strand
CACTATAAGTAAATATATATCCCTTATCACTATCTATCAAATATTTATCACTAGTCATCTCTACTACAGTTATTACATTAACAATAGGTAAAACAACAGTAACATCACTATCAGATAAAACTTTAATATCAGAATTCTCTACATAAGAATTGATATTTGTCATTCCCAAAGCAACACCCTCAATTTTACCATCATCAGTAATTTTCAAAATAGAATCATCATCACTTCTAATACCTTTATACGTTATACTATCAGGATTAGAAAACTTAATCATACTACCATCAACACTTATTATATCACCTAAATAAATCTTTTTAAATAATTTAAACTGATTATTAGTCGCATTTAAATATTTTAATGCTAAATTCTTACTTACATCTAAACTTGTTAATTGATTGTTATATGCATGCAAATAAGTTAATGCTGTATTTTGACTCACATCTAAACTTGTTAATTTATTCTCATATACTTTCAATTCAATTAATGCTGTATTTTGACTCACATCCAAGACTGTTAATTTATTATTATAAACATATAAATATTTCAAATTTGTATTTTGACTCACGTCCAATGTCGTTAAATAATTGTAAGATACAATCAAAGAAGTTAATGCTGTATTTTGACTCACGTCCAATGTCGTTAAATCATTGGAAGATACATCCAATTCTGTCAATGCTGTATTTTGACTCACGTCCAATGTCGTTAAATCATTGGAAGATACATGCAATTTAGTTAATGCTGTATTTTGACTCACATCTAAACTTGTTAATTTATTCCAAGATACATACAAAAAAGTTAATGCTGTATTTTGACTCACATCCAAACTTGTTAATTTATTGTCGTTTAAATTCAAAGAAATTAATGCTGTATTTTGACTCACATCTAATGTCGTTAAATCATTGGAATACACATTCAAAGAAGTTAATGCTGTATTTTGACTAACATCTAATATCGTTAAATCATTGGAAGATACATTCAAAGAAGTCAATGCTTTATTTTGACTCACATCCAAGGTAATTAATTTGTTGTATTTTAAATTCAAAGAAGTTATGGATGTCAGTTTTTCTAAACCATAAGCATTAGTTATTTTATCTTCAGCATTTTTTCCAAAACCACTACATTCTAACTTAGTTATCTTCTTTAATTCATCATCACTTAAATTTTCTGTGTAGCCTTTACTAGCATTATTTTCTTTATTATAAGCTTTTATTACACAGTTATAAAAATTTTGATCGATAAATGCACTATTAGCAGGTTCTTTATATATATTCGTAGCTATTATTTTATTTATATATGTAGGGCTTTTAAATGAATATATATACATAAATGTTATTCCAAATATTATTATAAATATAGATATTATATTTCTTACTTTCTGATTAAAATATTTTTTCATAAATTCTTTAAACTTCTTCATCTTTTTTTCTCCTATTCAATACTAATCTAACTATATTAACTATTAAAAGTACTCCAATAATTACTATAAATATAATTTTATAATTATTATTTTTCTTAGCAGTACTTGTGTTATTCTTAACTATCTCTATTATATAATCATTCGTGTTGCCATCTTCTGAAACTACATGAATATTTATTACACTACCATTAACTAAATTTTCATTTCCACTAATTGCATATGATGAATTACTATCTTCTAAAACAGGAACAATATTTAAAGAATCTTCATCGTTAATTTTTAAACTATATTTTAAGGTATCTCTAGAAAAACTAATTTCATAGCCATCTATCTTAATATCAGTTAAATAAGGTTTATTTAAAGTTTCATTATTATTATCATTATTACTACCATTATTTTCTACATTACTATTATTATTATTTGATGTATTATTTCCACTATTCGTATCATTATCTGTTGTTGGAGTATTATCTTTAATTTTTATTACACTTGATACACTATTTACTTCATTTAACGCATCATTCGAATCTGCAAAAAAAACTGAATCAATAAGTACCGTATTATTATTACCACCATTATTCTTAAGGCTTAAAGATCCAATACTAAAGTTATTTCCAATTGAATCCCCTGCATACAAAGAAATCCTCTTAATTTGATTATCATATCCACCTTCCCAAATATTACTACGGGTAAAAGAGACAAAAGATAAATCACTTGATAAACTTAAATTAGCTTTAAGCGAAGTCACTCCTGAAGTTGTATTTCCAGTAATTTGACACACAAATTGACTATTTGCTTCTATTTCACTAGGACAACTTAATATAATATTATCCGCATATACTTGTGATACCGGCATTATTAACAACATCAAGATAAATAATAAATTCTCTCTATTCTTTTTCATATATTCTCCTACTCTCTATTACAAATATAACATATTTTATCTTTTTTTACAACTAATAATTCTAATTTGATAGTATTTCAAAAGCCCCTAGTTTGACAGTTTTATATTTAAAATTCTTGTAATCCTAGATAAAATCTAGT
>CAZTVT010000120.1:1650-2536 GCA_964617175.1 uncultured Clostridium sp. | reverse complement strand
GGGCGGATACCCTGGAGCAATTCGAGGATGCCCTCCGGGCCGGCCCCCGGGCCGCGGTATTTACCCATGTTTCCAATGTTTTCGGCTATATTCTGCCGGTGGAGGAAATGGGTTGGCTCTGCGGAAAATACGGCGTTCCCTTTGTTGTGGACGCGGCCCAGTCCGCCGGGATGCTGCCGGTGGAGCTTGACCGGCTGGGGGCGGACTTTGTGGCCATGCCCGGGCACAAGGGCCTGCTTGGCCCCCAGGGAACCGGGATCCTGCTCTGCGCCGGGCTGCCGGAGCCGCTGCTGGCCGGGGGCACCGGCAGCGAATCCCGGAACCAGAATATGCCGGACTTCCTGCCGGACCGGGCCGAGGCGGGAACCCTGAACGTGCCGGGAATCGCGGGACTGGAGGCGGGCATCGCCTGGGTGGCGCGGATGGGGCCGGAAAACATCCTGCGCCGGGAAACGGAGCAGGCGGCCCGGTGCGTCCGGGGGCTGGAAAAGCTGGGCTGCCGGGTCTACGCCGGGCAGCATCAGAGCGGAACGGTGTCCTTCGTGCCGGATATGGACTGCGAGGAGGCGGCCCGGGCGCTGGCCCGGCAGGGAATCGGGGTGCGCTCGGGCCTCCACTGCGCGCCCCTGGCCCATGAGAGCGCGGGGACGGACAAAACCGGCACCGTCCGGGTCAGCTTCGGCCATGACGCCTGCCCGGAACAGACCCGGCGCTTCCTGCGGGCCATGACAAGAATCCGCCCGGTTTCGCCATGAATTTTTTACAGTTTTTCTATTGCCATCAGCGCTTCTTTCCGTTATAATGATACAGATAAAATAGGCTCGGTATCTATATGCGCCGGGCATATGCCGAATTAACGGAAGAAAAGAGGTAAGAGGATGTTCGT
>CAZTVT010000120.1:0-1640 GCA_964617175.1 uncultured Clostridium sp. | reverse complement strand
CGGTGGTCGGACTATCTGGATATTCTTCTGGTGGCTTTCCTGATTTATACGCTGCTTCCGCTGGTGCGTACCTCCGGTGCTTCCCGGATTCTGAAGGTCGTGGTGGCCGTGCTGGTGGCGGCGGGGGTTGCGAGCTGGCTGAAGCTGTATACCGTCAGCTTTATCCTGAATCAGCTCCTGACCATCGGACTGATCGCGTTGGTTGTGCTGTTCCAGCCGGAGCTGCGGCGGATGCTGGATCATCTTGGCAATGTTAAGCTGGCGGAGCTGCTGTCCCCCGGTAAGACCGGGGAGGTCATGGATCCCGTGATTGCCCAGACGGTGAAGGCCTGCGAGGCCATGAGCCGGGAGAAGGTGGGCGCGCTGATTGTCTTTGCCCGGGGCAACCGGCTGGACGAGTTTTTCAAGACCGGCTCGGTGATCGACGGCCAGGTTTCCGAGCAGTTGATCCGTAACATCTTTTTCCCCAAGGCGTCTTTGCATGACGGCGCCATGATTATCCGGGACGGCAGGATCGCCGCCGCCGGCTGCGTGCTGCCCCTGTCCGACAGCGACCGCCTCAGCGCGGATCTGGGCACACGGCACCGGGCCGGCGTGGGCATCACCGAGGTCACCGACGCGGTGGTGGTGATCGTGTCCGAGGAGACGGGCACCATCTCCGTGGCGGTCAGCGGTATGCTCAAGCGCCACCTGGCGCCCCAGACCCTGGAGCGGCTGCTGCACAACGAGCTTTGCACCGGAGAACCCCGGAAGGAGACGGGGCTTGTGGTGCGCCTGCGCCAGAAGCTCCGCAGAAAGGAGAAGAACCGGGATGAAGAATAAACTGATCGCGGCGGTTCTGTCTCTGGTTATCGCCGTGGCCCTGTGGGCATATGTCATTACCGTCCAGAATCCCGAATGGGAGGCTACATTTTATAACGTCCCCGTGGTTTTGCAGAGCGAGAGCGCCCTTACGGAGAAGGGACTGATGCTCACCAGCGGCAAGGAGAACACAATCACCCTGAAGCTCTCCGGAAACCGCTCCGATCTGAACAAGCTGAAAAGCTCCGATATTACGGTGGTGGCGGATCTGTCGCGGATCTACGATCCGGGCACCAAGTCCCTGACCTATGACGTGTCCTTCCCCGGCTATATCCCCGACAATTCCGTCAGCGTCCAGAGCCGGGAGCCCAGCGCCATCACGGTGGAGGTTGACCGCCGTACCACCAAGCGGGTGGCGGTGCAGGTCGCCATTACCGGATCCGTACCCGAGGGCTACATTGCCGACAAGAAAAATCCGGTGCTGGATTACCCGGTGATTACGGTGGACGGCCCGGACGCGGTGGTATCCCTGATTGACCACGCCCGGATTGACGTGGATCTCACCGGGCGCAACGAATCCATCAGCGAGAGCTACCGCTATACCCTCTGCGACGCGGAGAACAATCCGGTGGATGTTGCCCAGGTTACCACCAATGTGGAGGAGGTTCGTCTGGATCTGCGGATCCAGATGTATAAGGAAATCGAACTGCGGGTGAACGTGGTGGACGGCGGCGGCGCTACGGCGAAGACCAGCACCATCGTCATTGAACCCGCGACCATCTCGGTTTCCGGCAGCGATACGGCCCTGAGTGCCCTGGATGGGCTGGAGCTGGGCACCA
>CAZTVT010000119.1:0-2577 GCA_964617175.1 uncultured Clostridium sp. | reverse complement strand
GTTATGAAACAAATTAATGGTTAAAACACTAAATATTAGTGTTTTTTCTTTATATATAATTTTATAAGAAATTTATGTAATTATATATTTATATGCAATATGCAATAAAGGAAAATATTGTTTTAAATTGCTGTCAATAATTTGGGATAAGTTCCTATAAATTGTCTTAAATTTATTGTTTGAATTTTTCCTATTTACATGATGATTTATTATTTGCATCTAAACTATCTTTATTCATTTATGATGCATAAAGATAGTTTTTTGATGCAATATTTATTAGTAATCATGTAAAAAGGAGAAAAATGATATTTTTTATCGATTTGTTTATTATTGATATTTTAATCATATGATGTTATGATGTAACCAGCAAAGGAGCATTTTCCTTGGAATTTGAACTACATAAATTAGTTGCAAATATTTTTACTTCTAATTGATGTTCTTTGCATAAATTCTTTAAATTCAATGTTGAATAAGATGACGGTACATTTTCGATACAAATTACATTGTACCGTTTTTCTTTGTGTTCAACTATTATTCCTATTTTATGACTAATGTAGATATTTACTTTTACGTTCGGTAAAATATCATTATTAATTATTTGAAATTTTTGATTCTGTATAGAGAACATTCCAGCACTGTCTATGACTCTTGTTAATTTGCTTGTTAGCAATAAATCTAAATCTATATATGCTGGTAGTGGAATAAATTTACTATCTTTACATTCTGGTTCTATTGCAAATCTTTTATTATATTTTTTAATATACTTAGGTAAAAATTTATTTGCTTCTTCAATATTTTTAATATTGTTTAATTTAAATTCAGTTATTAATCTATCTTGTAAAGTTTCCCATAATCTTTCAATTCTTCCTTTTGCTTGTGAAGTTGAAGCTGGAATAAGTTCAATTCCTAGAAAATCCATGATTCTATAAAATTGTGTTGTTGGTTTTTCTTTACCATTAAGTTGTTCTTCCAAAGTAACTTTTTGAGAAGATGATGGAAAAAATACAGAATATTTATCTGAATATATTGCAACAGGAGAGCCATAGTTTGTAAGCATCTGTCTTGTTATTTCTAAATATCCCATAAGACATTCGTTTTCACACATATATAAGCCTAAAATTTTCCCAGTTGCGTCATCAATGTATCCATGTAAAGAATATTTTTTGCCAATGTTAAACCAATCAAATGGTGTACCATCAGTTTGAACTAACATTCCTTCACATTCTTTTCTTTTTCTACGTCGATGAATCTTTTTACATCGATGAGATTTTTTAGATTTAATATTATTATTTTTGAGAATGTTATATAACGCAGAATAAGAAATTTTAATATTTTCTCTTTCTTCAAGAAGATCTTTAAAATGGCTGAAATTAGTATCAATATAATCTTCTGATAATTTAAGTTTAATAATTTTTTGTTTAAAATCATTGGAAAAAGTATGAGAAGGTTTATTAAATTTGTTTTTATGTTTAACACTTTCAGGTCCTTCTTCTTTAAATTTTTTAACAAGTTTTCTAATTTGCCTATCAGAGATACTAAGAGCTTTAGCAGCTTCTTTTTGTGTTCTTTTTTTATCGATTACCGATTGAATAATAGAAATTCTTTTAATTTCGTTCATAGTATATAATCCTTCTTTCATATTAAATTATCATCCTTTCAATCATTATATTGTTAATAATTGATAGGAACTAAACAAAAATATAATTACAATAGGAATATATCATGAATTAAAGACATAATCGTTTACATTAATCTTTTTTTTTGTTATAATTTGATTATAGTAGAGATGGTTTTGGGAATGGTTGTTTTATATGGGAGGATATAATGATTAATGTTAAAAGTGAAATAATGCCACTTAAAAAAGTATTATTACATAGGCCAGGGAATGAATTATTAAATTTAACACCAGATTCGTTACAGAGATTGTTATTTGATGATATTCCTTATTTAAAGATTGCAAGGGAAGAACATGATGAATTTGCAAGAATTCTTAGTATGAACGGAGTTGAAGTAGTTTATTTAGAAGATCTAATGGCAGAAGTTTTGGATATGAATCCTGATTTAAAAGAAAAGTTTATTAGACAATTTGTATATGAAGCAGGAATTAAGACTCCAAAGTATAAGAATTCTGTTATTCAATTTTTAATGGGATTCAGTGATAATAAAGAATTAGTTTTAAAGACAATGGAAGGAATTAATATTAATGAACTTCATGCAATGGAGAGAGATATGGAACACTCTTTAGTAGATTTAGTTACTGAAGAATCAAAATTTTTAGCTGATCCAATGCCTAATTTAGTATTTACAAGAGATCCATTTGCATCAATAGGAAATGGTATTAGTTTAAATAAAATGTATTCAGTTACAAGAAATAGAGAGACAATATATGCTGAATATATATTCCAATATCATCCAGATTATAAAAATACGGTTAAGTATTATGATAGATATAATCCATATCATATTGAAGGCGGAGATATTTTAGTACTTAGTGATCATGTATTGGCTATTGGAGTTAGTCAAAGAACTTTACCAGAATCGATTGAACAATTATCATTGAATTTATTTAAAGATCCA
>CAZTVT010000118.1:0-2683 GCA_964617175.1 uncultured Clostridium sp. | reverse complement strand
AGAGCAAGCAAGCGTTACCAAAACGAGTACACCGACGCACGATCCCACTATTACCTAACCGCACAACAAAAGCGGCGCGTGGAGGCAGCAAACCGCAAAATGCTGAATGAGGTTAAGCGGTGTAAATCCAAATATGAGCGTTGGGGCAAAATTATTGCTTACTATGAAATGTATAAAAACAAATGCACTGAATGAAATTTAATGTAATAAAGGAGTTTAAGAGTTATGTATCAGAATATTGCAACCAAGGTATTAACCGGTGAGGTTAGATTATCCTATGTCAACCTTATCACCCCCAGAGCTGCACGGCCCAATACGGAGCCCAAGTACAGCGTAACCCTGCTCATCCCCAAGACCGACAATGCAACCCTTATGGATATTAACACCTCGATTAAAGCGGCGTATGAGGAGGGCGTAACCAAGAAATGGGGCGGCGCACACCCCCAGCAGAAAATCCTCGTGCACGATGGTGACGGACTGCGCCCCTCTGGCTTGCCTTTCGGTGATGAGTGCAAAGGGCATTGGGTGCTTACTGCATCCAGCAAGAACAAGCCCCAGGTTGTCGGCATTGACAATATAAACTGTGAGCTTGCCCCTAATGACATTTACAGCGGAATGTATGCCCGTGTTACCATCAATTTCTTTGCCTACGATACCGCAGGCGGTAAGGGCGTTGGCTGTGGCCTTGGTAATGTTATGAAAACCAAAGACGGTGAGCCTCTTTCCGGCGGTGCATCTGCTGCCAGCGATTTCGCCGACTTTAACACGATGCCTGCGGCAGCCCCGGCATACGGCGCGCAGCCCAATTATGCGGCACCTGCTGCACCTGCTTACCAGGCACCTGTGGCTCCGTCTTATCAGCAGCCTGCACCCGCACAGTACGCACAGCCTGCGGCACCCCAGCAGTACGCACAGCCCACAGCTCCCCAGCAGTACGCACAGCCCACAGCTCCCCAGCAGGGCGGCGTAAGGATCAACCCCATTACCGGACAGCCGATGTAAACAAAGGAGGTGAAGAGCTATGCACCACTTGAGCATTGACCTTGAAACATACTCAAGCGTGCCGATACAAAAAGCCGGAGCCCAAAAGTACATTGCAAGCCCAGACTTTGAGATCCTGCTCTTTGCCTATTCCTTGGATGGCTCACCGGTTGTATGCGTGGACTTTGCCCAGGGTGAAACGCTGCCGCAGGAAATTGCAAACGCATTGACCTCTCCGGACTACATAAAGCACGCATACAATGCTCCCTTTGAGTGGGGCTGCCTTTCCAAATATGTGGGCAGACAGCTCCCACCGGAGCAATGGCGGTGCACAATGTTCCACGGCTTATATGCGGGCTATACAGCGGGCTTGGATGCCACTGGCAGGGCTTTGGGCTTGCCAGAGGATAAGCGAAAGCTCAACACGGGCAAAGCTCTTATACGATATTTTTGTGTACCGTGTGCCCCCTCAAAGGCAAACGGTATGCGTACACGAAATTACCCACGTCATAACCCGGAGCGTTGGCAGTTATTCAAAGAGTATTGCTGCCAGGATGTTGTTACGGAAATGGAAATTGAGAGGCGGCTTTCGGCAATAACCGTACCGGACTTTGTGCAAAAGGAATGGGAAACAGATCTTATTATCAACAGCCGAGGCGTTGCTGTTGATATGGAAATGGTGGAGGGTGCCCTGGAGCTCGGTGCAACGGTTCGAAACAGCTTTATGGCAGAGGCCGTGCAAATATCCGGCTTGGATAACCCTAACAGCGTAAAGCAGCTTACCTCTTGGTTTGAAACTGAAACCGGCGAGGAAATAACAGAACTTCGCAAGGACACCGTGGCAAAAATGCTGGCTCGTGACGATAACAGCCCTCAGGTACAGCGTATGCTTGAGATCCGGCAGGAACTCGGAAAAACAAGCACCAAAAAATATGATGCCATTGAGCAAGCTGTGTGCCAGGATGGGCGTGTGCGTGGGCTCTTGCAGTTTTATGGAGCTAACCGCACAGGCCGATGGGCTGGGCGTTTGGTGCAGGTACAAAACCTGCCCCGCACCTATACAGAGCCGTTGGAGCTTGCTCGTGAATTGGTAAAGGGGCGCAAATTAAACGCCTTAAAAGCAATTTACGGCAGCGTGCAGGACACGCTCTCACAACTGATACGCACCGCTTTTGTTGCCGCACCCGGTAATGTGCTGATTGATGCCGACTTTTCAGCCATTGAGGCTCGTGTAATATCATGGCTTGCCGGTGAGGAGTGGAGGCTTGAGGTTTTTCGCACCCACGGCAAAATATATGAGGCATCTGCATCGCAGATGTTTGGTGTACCCCTTGAGCTTATTAAAAAAGGCAACCCCGAATATGCCCTCCGTCAAAAAGGCAAGGTTGCAGAACTTGCCCTTGGCTATCAAGGTAGCAGCGGTGCTCTTATCAATATGGGTGCGCTTGATATGGGCATACCGGAGAAGGAACTGCCCGATATTGTAAGCCGTTGGCGTGATGCCAACAAACGCATAAGGGATCTGTGGTATAAAGTGGATGCCGCAGCCGTGCAGGTTATCACGCAAGGCGGCAGCGTGGGAGTAAACAGCATTATGCTTGCCCACGAATGGGATGCCAACCAAGACACCGACTATATGACAATAACGCTGCCAAGCGGCAGAAAACTGTTTTATAATGCACCACAAATAGGCGTAAACCAA
>CAZTVT010000117.1:0-2788 GCA_964617175.1 uncultured Clostridium sp. | reverse complement strand
TCAAAATTTGCCGAGCAGGAAGGCAAGCTGGCTGGCGAATTCTATACCCCCTCCTGTGTGGTACGCACACTGGTCGAAGTACTGCAGCCCTACAATGGTCGCGTGTATGATCCCTGCTGCGGATCGGGTGGTATGTTTGTCCAGAGCGCGAAATTCATTGAAAACCACAGCGGTAACATCAACAACATTTCTGTGTTCGGACAGGATTCCAACCCCACCACGTGGAAGATGGCACAGATGAATCTCGCCATCCGTGGTATCGAAGCGAACCTCGGCAGCTATAACGCGGATACTTTCTTCAATGATTGCCATCCAACCCTCCGTGCGGATTACATTATGGCAAACCCGCCCTTTAACCTCTCCGGCTGGGGCGCTGACAAGCTGAAGGACGATGTACGCTGGCAGTACGGTCTGCCTCCTGCGAGCAATGCTAACTTTGCATGGCTGCAGCACATGATCTACCATCTGGCACCCAACGGCAAAATCGGTATGGTACTTGCAAACGGTGCGCTTTCCTCTCAGAGCGGTGGTGAAGGCGAAATTCGCAAAAATATCGTGAATGCGGATTTGGTGGAGTGCATCGTTGCAATGCCTACCCAGCTTTTCTACACAACCCAGATTCCGGTATCTCTCTGGTTTCTTGCCAAAAATAAGAAGCAGCCCAGAAAGACCGTCTTTATCGATGCACGCAAGCTCGGCACTATGGTTACCAGAAAGCTGCGTGAATTGACCGACGCAGACATTGCCATGATCGCAGACACATACAAGGCGTATATTGACGGTACACTGGAGGATCAGAAGGGCTTCTGCGCCGTAGTGGATACAGAAGAAATCGCCAAGCAGGACTACATCCTCACCCCCGGACGCTATGTCGGTATTGAGGAACAAGAAGATGATGGTGAACCCTTCGAAGAAAAGATGACCAGACTGACTGGGGAACTATCTGAACTGTTTGCACAGTCCCGTGCGCTGGAAGAAGAAATCCGGCAGAAGCTGGAGGCGATCGGATATGGCCTCTGAGTGGAAACAAATCCCGATTATTGAGTGTATCGAACTAATTGGCGGTGGCACTCCTAAGACTTCCGTTGCAGAGTATTGGGACGGTGATATCCCGTGGCTTTCCGTAAAGGATTTCAACAATGACTACCGCCATGTATATACGACCGAAAAGCACATTACTGAGGCAGGATTGAACAACAGCTCAACTAAGCTGCTACAGAAGAATGATATCATCATTTCAGCCAGAGGCACCGTCGGTGAAATGGCAATGATACCGTTTCCGATGGCATTTAATCAGTCATGTTATGGTATCCGAACGAAAGATGGCCTCAATAGCACATTCCTCTATTACTTACTGAAAAACAGTATCAGCAAGCTGAAACTGATGACTCACGGTTCGGTTTTTGATACTATAACTCGCGACACATTTGCAACGCTGATCGTTGGCATACCCGATATAAAAACACAGGGCACCATCGCAGCAACGCTTGCAGCAATCGATGATAAAATCGAACTTAACAATAAGATAAACGATAATTTAGCGGCTTAAATATCGATGTCAGATACATCGATCTCACCGCTCATTAAGCGCGGTAGCAGTGTATCACGCAACAGCGCAAGGCGTTCATTTTCTTTTCGATTAGATTCGTACATTGCCATCAGCGTCCCTGCGATTTTCTCGTATTCCAGCAAAACGGCTTCTGTTGGAATGACGATGGACACATTTTTTAGATCGGTTTGCGTTATCAGCGGCTGTGTAGAACCTCTATTCATATTAACATAATCAACACGCTGCAGTGCTTGAAATGCGTATTCATAAAATTTGCTCTTGATAACCAGCGTGTTATCGGATGTCCAGCAGGGTGATTGAAAACGCTGAACAACTCCGTGAGTTCCGACACGACCAGTTACCAAAATAGGCTCGTTATATAGCACGGTATTAGTAAAACCCATTATTGAAGCAGCGCCAACAAGGGGAATGCTAACGCCATCGGTTGCGTTCGGCTGTTTCATCGGCGGACGTTTACCACTGGTGATAGTCGTAATTTCACCCAGTGTGCCTTCGCGCCAATCAGTGGGCATTTCGCCAGCAGTTTGGTCGAAAGCCACAAACCACGACTCAAATAAAGCGGCAGCTTGCTGCTGTAAATTATCGTTTACCGTTCTAATAGCGCCCACCAGTGGCGGGTGTTTTACCAGAGAAACTGCCACTGTTGTCGTTCTCTACTTTACTACACAAGGAGAAACGACTATGAAAGAAGAACTGATTTCTCAGGTACAGCAACAATTGCTCCCTTACCTGAACAATGAACAACTAGCAAAACTACGCACAGCAATGGAATACTGTCTGCATGGATTGGAGATCAAAGCGACCGATCAGCCACAGGAACAGGAACAACCGAATGCGGTTGCAGCTTTCATTGCAGCCAAGCGCATTGAAGGATGCTCGGAAAAAACGCTGACCTACTACCGAAAAACCATCGAAGCCATGACGGCAGGGATTGGAAAAACACCGCAGCAGATTACGACGGATGACATCCGCCAGTATCTGACCTTGTATCAGGTGCAGCGCAAATCCAGTAAGGTGACCATTGACAACATCCGACGCATTCTTGCCACTTTTTACTCATGGCTGGAGGATGAAGACTATATCGTGAAAAGCCCAGTCCGAAGGATCCATAAAGTGAAGACGGCAAAGGTCATCAAAGACACCTACACGGACGAAGCGCTGGAGCTGATGCGGGATAACTGCGGAACGCTCCGGGATTTGGCAATCATTGATCTTCTC
>CAZTVT010000116.1:0-2797 GCA_964617175.1 uncultured Clostridium sp. | reverse complement strand
TGCATTAAATTTTGTATCCCTCTGTCCTGCTTTTTTTGTATAATCCTTTGAAATACTTAAAGCCAAATCATCTTGGAAACTTCTTACATCTTCTTTAAATTTAGCCTCTCTTGCACTCTCTACAGGATTGTTTTTACCAACCGTTAAAATAACAGCCGCAGCTAAAATTATAATCACAATAATTGTAACAATCAACACAATCAGCGATATTCCCTTTTTCCCGAGTTAGTTTTGTAAAATTTTTCTTTAACTCAGTTTTTTTCTTATCTTCCATATATCTTTCTCCTCCTCTTTCTTTAGTTTGTACTTTTACATCATATCATATACCATTTCTTTTTTGTATATTTTATTTTCTTAATGTATTTTCTAATGTATACTAAAATTTTTCTAAGTTAAGTTTTTCATATCAATGAAATTAGTTATAGTTTTACCAGCAAAAAAACAAATAACTACATTTTATATTATACTTATCTTAGTTTTTTAGTATATACTATACTTTTAACATGTACAGTATATACTAAAAAAAAAAAAAACGCAAGCCTACATAACAATTTTATTATATCTTTTTGTTACACAATTGTTACATTTTAGTTTCGTTTTAACACAAAAATATGATGTGATTTTCAATTTATACACACATTATCCCTTGACACCTCTACATTTTTCTTTGCCTTTTTTCTAAATATTATTTTACCATTATTAAAATCAACAAAAAAAGCAATGTTATGTGAAATTTCGTAGGAGTGATCATTTGTTTTAATTCTAAAATACTTTTATGCAATTGCCATAAAAAAAAGCTTTTTAGCCATAATTTTATATTAGAAAAACAAAAAATACTGCTCGATTACATCTTATAGATATATTGAACAGTATTTACATATATTATATATTTTTTATAACCAAACTAATCATGTATATTACATATATTATTACAAAAAGTATTCCATTATATCTTGTCATAGTATCCTTTTTTCCTATAAAAGGGTAAAGAACAAAAAGAATTGAAGCACCAATCAAAATATATAAATCCATATTATACGAAATAGAATAGGTTATAGGAGAAATCACAGAAGAAACACCTATTATTAACAATATATTTAAAATTTGTGAACCTATAATATTACCAATTGCCATATCTTCCTCGCCTTTTTTTGTTGCAGTAATTGAAGTTATAAGTTCAGGAAGAGATGTACTAAACGCAACTATTGTTAAACTTACTAGTTTTTCACTAATACCAAATGAAATTGCAAGCTCTCTTACATTTTCTACTACAAAATCTCCACCAAATTTTAAACCTATTATACCAATGATTATCATAATCAAAGATTTCAAAATGTTTATTTTCTTTTCTTCTTTTTTATTTATCTTAACCTTTTCTCTATCAAACTCATTTCCTTTTTTTGCCATAATTAAATTATATATAATAAATAGTACACAAAGAAGTAAAAGTACAATACCTTCTCCTCTTGATATTACATTTATATCTCCAAAAATAGAATAATTTGCAAATATAAAAAATAAAATTGTTATAAACAAAGTAAATGGGCTCTCTATTAATTTTGTTTCGCGTTTAAAAACTAAAGGCCTTATAATTGAAGTAACTCCTAATATCAAAAGTAAATTTGCAAGATTACTGCCTATAACATTACCTACTGATATATCAGATAAACCTTTAATAGATGCATTTAAACTTACCATAAGTTCAGGCATAGAAGTTCCGATTGCAACAATTGTAAGTCCAATTACTATCTCTGGAATGTGAAATTTTTTTGCAATGTTGCTTGAGCCATCAACTAAAATATCTGCACCTTTTATAAGTAAGAAAAATCCAAGAATTATAAGTAATATATTTATAATCATCTTTAGTCTCCTTTTTACATATAAATGATAACATGAAAAGAAAAAATATTCAATATATTTATATAATCACCAAAAAATTAAATTTAATACTTTTAATAAATTTAATTTAATAATTTCATATATATAAAAAAAATGAATATATATTAGTATAACTAAGAATAGGATAGGTGTATAATATGTTTGTTGTAAATTTGAAATTAGATTTTAAAAAAATTTTACTTATATGTTTTATATTAGCATTATTAGTTGTAACCATAATTGAATTTGGTACAAATACAAATACTACAAATGTTGCTTCTAAAAGTACCGGTAACTATGATTATGTTTTTAATGAAGAAAACTTTACTAAAAATTTAAAAGATATCCATACCAATATTGACGCTAATATTGGTAAAACAGTAAAAATAAGTGGATTTGTTTTTAAAATGCCTGATTTTAAAGAAAGCTACTTTGTATGTGGAAGAAATACAATATCAAATAATGAAGATACAGTTGCTGGATTTTTATGCGAATACAAGGATGCAAAAAAATTACTAGATAATGAATGGGTTGAAATAACAGGTGTTATTATAAAAGGTGAATATAATGAAACAATGCCTGTTATAAAAGTTGGAAATATAAAAAAAATAACAGCTCCATCCAATACTTTTGTAGAAAATCAGAGTTAGTTTTGTAAAAAAATATGCAATGCATATTTTTTTACCGCCTCGCCTTTTTTTCACCGACAAAACTAGACATCCGTTATTAGTGTAATATTGTTGCTCTTTATTTAATCTACTGATATAATACCTCCATATTATTTACGGAGGTACTTATGAAATACAAAACTTATACTTTTAGAGCTTATCCAAATAAAACTCAAGCTAATTTATTCTATCTTACTTTTCTTATGTGTAGAATTATGTTTAATACTTTACTTGCTATTGTATTAGACAAC
>CAZTVT010000115.1:0-2907 GCA_964617175.1 uncultured Clostridium sp. | reverse complement strand
TCGTAAGAACATAATAACACATTACTCAACAACGGCAATTTCAAATGATAATTTAACAGAGCAATGCTCTGTGGATTACGCCCTTATGCTTGATGGCTATACCACAGAAAGTGAAGAGCTTCCTACTGGATGGATTAAAGGATGCATAGGCAATTATTGCGATGTTAAATCCGGATTTGCTTTCAAGAGCGAATGGTGGACTGACAAGGGCTACAAGGTTATCAAAATCGCAAACATTGTAGGTAATTCAATAGACCTGGACAGCTGCGACTGTGTTACTGCAGAACATGCTCAAAAAGCCAATAACTTTTTTGTGCAGAGCGGAGATATACTAATTGCTATGACCGGTGCTACAACCGGAAAAATCGGCATGGTTCCTCTATCCAAGGAACCCATCGTGGTCAACCAGCGCGTAGGCAAGTTTTTCTTAGGAAACAATCCTATTGAAAAGGCACCATTCCTGTATTCGACACTAATGTACAGCAGAGTTATCCCACATCTTCAACCAGATGGAACAGCTGGAAGCGCTCAGGATAACCTAAGTGCAGATAACATCAAGGATGTTGCAATTATTATCCCAGAACAATCTGTAGTTGACACATTTAATAAGCGGCACATGCCACACTTAGAAGCGATAATGAGCAATTGCGCAGAGATTAGAAGCCTTAATAAGTTAGCTGAAACTCTCCTGCAAACCTTATCAAGCCGCTAAATTATCATTTATCTGCTTCTTGAGAGCAATTCTGTCTGTAATTGCTTTATAACTTTCAACAATTTCGAGCTGATATTCGATAGGTGGAATAGGAAGCTCAAGTCGGCAAATATCTTCCCAAGTAATTCCGCCACGCACACTTCCGTCTGTATGTAGCCAACATATACGGTCAAATTCCGGTCTACGAAACCACATCATTAAATATTCTTCGTTTAAAACTGAGTTATCTATAATCTCAAACATAAAGTATGCGGGAGAAACAATAGCTGGTTGGTCTTCAGTATAAAGCGCAACAGGGAGTCGTTCATCACGACCAACGTGCATAGGATTACAAGCAAAGTTGCCTTTTTTTATTAACTTATATTTACTCAAATCCGTTCCAATAACATTAGCGACAGAGGGCATAAAGGACTTGTCAATGTTTATACCTAAAACTTGCCTAGTAACAAGGTCTTTGTTGCGATTATCAATCAAACGGATATGGTTGCCTAAAAGATCATAATTCGATTTCATAACCCAACTCCTTAAAGACTGCAAGAAGGTCGGCTTTTGACTTTTCTTCTGCGACAAGAAGTTCTTTCAATTCTCCTTGCAGAGTTTTCATTTTAGTATCAAAGTCGATATTCTCATCTCTGTTGACAAACTCAATATAACGGCTTGGAACAAGGGTAAATCCTTTTTCGGCAATTTCATCATAAGAAGCACTATAACAAAATTCCGGAACATCTTTGTATGTTTCTTCAAAACCTTCCTGTTGCCAATTATGATAAACTTCAGTAACCTTTGCTCTATCCGTTTCTGTCAGTTCAACATATTTTTTCTCATAAGGTGAACCCATCTGGCGTAAATCCATGAATAAAATTTCACGCTCACGATTACGATAATGCTTCAATTTGCCATTTTGTTCAACAGTACGGGCTTTCTTATTCTTGTTGAGAATCCAAAGGGTAACACTAATATCCGTTGTATAGAATAAGTTTCTTGGAAGAATTACAATTGCCTCTACGAGCTTATTGTCGATAAGTTGCTTTCTGATTTTTAACTCTGTACCATCGTCAGACAATGCTCCGTTTGCAAGTAAGAAACCTGCAACACCGTCTCGTGAAAGCTTTGAAACAATATTTAAAATCCAACCATAATTGGCATTACTTGTTGGTGGAACTTCATAACCGTTCCAACGAGGATCGTCTGTTAACTCGTCATTCTCTCTCCAAGCCTTTTGATTAAATGGTGGGTTAGCCATGATGTAGTCAGCTTTTAAATCCTTGTGCTGATCATTTGTAAATGTATTTGCTGCCTGTTCGCCAAGATTTGCTGAAATACCACGAATCGCGAGATTCATTTTAGCAAGCTTATATGTAGTATTAGTATATTCCTGACCGTAAATAGAAACATCTCTTGTGTTTCCCTGATGGCTTTCAATAAATTTCATAGACTGAACGAACATACCACCTGAACCACAACAAGGATCATAAATCTTGCCCTTATACGGTTCAATCATTTCTGCAATAAGATTAACAATACATTTGGGCGTATAGAATTCTCCCTTACCCTTACCTTCTGCAAGAGCGAATTTACCAAGGAAGTACTCATACACTCTGCCAATAATGTCATTTTCTTCGTCTGATGTATTAATTTTGTCTATTTCATCAAGAAGGGAAGCAAGCTTAGATGTATCAATATTAAGCCTTGAATAATAATTATCCGGCAATGCACCTTTTAGTGCAGGGTTACTTTTTTCAATAGTATATAGAGCTGTATCTATCTTTAGTGCTATATCATCCTGTTTTGCGTTTTCCATTATATAGGACCAACGACTTTCCTCAGGAATGAAGAAAACATTATCTTTAGTATACGCAAATGTCATTTCAATTTGTGCTTCATAACCGGCGTCAATAAGCTTTTGCCTTTGCTTATAGAATTTATCACTTGCAAATTTCAAAAAGAATAAGCTAAGGACAACATGCTTATATTCAGCAGGTTCTACAGGACCTCTGAGCTTGTTGGCAGCGTTCCATAATGCTTCTTCCATTGGTATTTCCTTTTTTGGTTTAGCAGTCTTTGCCATATTTATTCTCCCTCTTTTATATTAACATGATTACACAGAGTAAATTATTTTAGTATTACTATATATCAATGAGAGTTATAATTGATTGCATTATAGTACAGAATTACTGTTTGTTCAATATTGCAGT
>CAZTVT010000114.1:0-2914 GCA_964617175.1 uncultured Clostridium sp. | reverse complement strand
TATCAGCCATTTTAATTCCGGCTTTTTTCACAACATCCTTGCACAACGCCGCCATAGAATCACAAATTTCGTCCTCAGGTCTTGGCACGGCAGTTTTGCAGCTCACCTTGGCAACAATTTCGCACTTGTCGTTTACAATTCCGGCGACAATGTTGGTGCCGCCAAGGTCAATTCCCAAATGATACATATTAACATCCCTTTCTTCACACTGTATTTAAATTATATGCAGTTTTTTCGCAGTAAACACAAGTAAATTATATCATATGCACTAAACATAATAAAGGAAATAAATAAAAAAATTGCAATTTTGTGTAGTTTTTACAGTTTTTATCCCTCTAATTTGTACGCTGCGACACTATTACACGAAAACAAAAAGCGCAAAGCCCTTATGAGCCTTGCGCCTTTACCAATTATTATGTTATCCGTATATTCGTGATTGCGCACTTTGAAAGTACGTTAAGCAGTCTTAACCGCTTATCCCAAATCTCGCCACCTTGCAACAGTTACTTCAACAACAGGTGCAGTATCGGAGGTCAGCGTATAGACATGGTTCTGTTTGCCTGTGCCGCTGATATTGCTTCCGCCGTCCTTATCAACCTCGCAGTTATCCCATTTTCCGCGCGTAAACTTGAATTCAAACGAATCTCCTGCACAGCCTGTTATCTCCTTTGTAATAGTTGCTGTTGTAGCAGAGGTTCTTGTTAAAGCATAATCAGCATTCGCAGGATCCCAATTAGCGTCAAGGAACTGTCCTGCAATATATACAATATCATTGGTCGGTGTATTTTCAGGCAATGTAACATTAAATGTAATACTGTAGGTCTTTGCCGTTATAGACTCAAACAGCGAGAAGGTCTTATCCTTGCCGTCATATTTTGAAACAATCGTTGAATACGGAGCAAGCGTAATTGTATCTCCTGCCTTGTAGCTCTTGCCGCTGAGCAAGTCCGTAAAGTCGGACAAAGCAGTCTGCGAAATCTCGCCGCCTGTGACATTATGAGCAACGAACATACCGTATGACGAGCCTTCGTCCGTAACTGTGTAGCAGTTCAGGCTCTTTGAGCTGACTGTTGTATAATCACCGCTGAAGAATATCGGGTAATCTGTTCTGAGCTTTGTGAGCTTTTTGTAGTAATTATAAATACTGTCGCTGTCGCCGGATTCTTCTTCCAATGAGATACCGTCGTTTGCAACGGTATATCTTGCAGATGCACCCCAGAACGAGGAATCAATCTTGCACATTCCCTCACCTGTAGCAGAAGCGTACCAGTCCATAGGCTCGCGTCTGTTCGGGTCATTGCCGTCACTCTTCTGTCCAAGCTCCTCACCGTAGTAGATAAACGGCATACCCGGCAGAGTAAACTGAATTGCCGCAGCAAGCTTAGCCTTTTCAACCGAACCAAGAGTTGAAACTGTTCTTGTCTGGTCGTGGTTATTGAGGAAGGTAGTCATTACGCTTGTCTTTGCAACTTCAGGAGTTGTTGCAGCGCTTTTTGCATACTTGTTAAGAGATGTGTTCACGAAGCCTACAATGTCCATTTGATTGCCGTTTGCAAGACCCATAAGCTGGCTTTGAAGCGGGAAGTCAAAGGATGAATCCATATCCGCAAAGAATGATGCAACCGTGTCAACGCTGTTGTCCCAGTTTTCGCCTACAACAAAGGCATCAGGATTTTTCGCCTTGACATAGCTTTCAAAATCCTGCCACCAAGCGTGAGTAACCGATGCGTCTGTATCAATATGCATTGCAGCGTCAAGTCTGAAGCCGTCAACACCCAATTCAAGCCAATAGCCGGCCGCCCTCTCCATTTCAGCCCAGACAGCCTTGTTTTTGTAGTTCAAATCCGGCATAGAGGCAGCAAAATAAGCTCTGTAATATTTCTTGTACTGGCCGTTATATACCCAGCCCGAGCCTGAGCCCTGAGTATCGGAAATTTCATAGAATTCTCCGTAAGGACCGTCGGGATTGCTGAGTGCTTCGGTAAACCACGGATGCTGAGATGAAGTGTGGTTTGCAACGAAGTCGATAAGCACCTTGATGCCGTTTTGATGAAGAACATCGAGCATATAACAGAAATCTTCTATTGTACCGTAGTCCTCATTTGTCGAGCAATAGTCCATTACATCGTAGCCGTGATATGACGGCGATTCGTTAATCGGCATAAGCCAAACACAGCCGACATTAAGCTCTTTCAAATAAGACGCCTTTGACGCAACTCCTCTGAAGTCGCCTATTCCGTCACCGTCACTGTCACAGAAGCTGCGCACAAAAATTTCGTATGAAATTGTAGATGTGCGCCAGTCTGTGTCATCCTCAACTACAAAAGAAATTCCTGCAGAAAATTCACTTAACAGCTTTATGGTATACTTCTGCACCAGAATAGCATCGCGCATAGTAACCTCGCCGGAAGCATCAACATCGGCAATTTTTGTTTCCAGTTCGCTAAAGGTAACAGCCTTTAATACATTTTTCTGCACGATAATGGCGTCTGTCATAGAGATTTTCTGATCCAGATTTACATCACCATAGAGGTAAGTTTTTGATGCCGAAGCCTGCTGCTCTGTGGTAACGGCTCCTACGCTGACCGTCAGTGCCGAAAGCGCAAGTACAAGCGACAAAACTGCGCTGACAGTCTTTTTGATTAACCTATTCATTTCAAGTCCTCCTATTTTATTGGATAAATTAATTATAGCGAATATCACAACTTTTGTCAATTATTGGAGTTGTTTTTGAGTGGCTCGGAATGTTCTGAGATATAAAAACTAAGCCGCCCGTTATAACAATGCATAACGAGCGGCGGATCAGTTTTTATAAAATATTTATAGATTTGTATAATATTTATAGATTTGTATTTTTAATTGATAATGGTTTAACTCACAGAAAGCGTAAGCCTCTGAATCGCAATAGCATCGA
>CAZTVT010000113.1:0-2919 GCA_964617175.1 uncultured Clostridium sp. | reverse complement strand
AATTTTTTGTAGAAAAGGAGGATATGTCTTTTTTATTACAGAAAATATATCATATTCATTTTTAAAAATACCTTTTATTATAAAATAGTAAAAAATATATACAACTAAACATATGAAAATTATTCCTATCACTGAAGCACTACCACATTCTTCTATAATACGTATAGGAGAATAACTTATAAAAGCACATGACAATAAAGTTATAATCATGGATATCATTTCATAGTTTACGTAGCTTATATTTTTAAAATCACTGTTTTTTTTCATTAAATAACCACCTTCTTGATATTTTTGATTGTGAAGTTTTGTCTGTTGCTTTAGTATAATATGGTCTAAATTCTTTTTTCCATATAGGTTCAGTAAAAATCTGTTGTATTATATTTCTTTTTTTATCAATATAAAAACTAGGTATAAGTCTTGTACCTATTGAAAAGCTATTAGCAAGAATTAGTATAAATAAAAATACACCGAAACTAAGGGCTAAATATCCATTAAAAAAAGCAAGTACTATTAGTATATATCGCATATTTCTAAGACCATATGAGCTATAATAGTTTGGAAGTGCATACATACATATACCTGTAAATCCTACAATTATCATGGTAAACGAACAGATTATATTAGCTTCTACAGCAAGTTGACCTAGTATTAAACCACCTACTATACTTACAATTGGTCCTACTTTTGTAGGAACTCTCGTTTCTGCTTCTCTTAGGAGTTCAAAGGCAATTTCCATCATGAGCACTTCAACTACAAAGGGGAACGGTACTGCATCTCTTGATGCTGTAAGCATCATTGCAATATTTGTTGGTAAAATTTCAATATGATATGTTACAGTAGCAATATATAGTGCTGGCAAGAATAATGATATTAATATTGCTGCTATTCTTATTAGTTTTAATAAAAAGTTAAAAGGAGCTCTTAAATATCCGTCTTCACTTGAATGAAACCAATCAATTATTGTAGTTGGTATAACCCCAGCAATTGGAGAATTATTAGTTAATATAATACATCTACCTTGCATTAGAAAACTAGCAACTCTATCGGGTTTTTCAGTAGGCATTATTTGTGGTATTATACTATAAGTGTTTGTTTCAATAAATTGTGATAGGTTATCTGTTGTAATTATTATATCAGTGTCAATATTTGATATTCTATTTTTTATTCTTTTTACCAAAGTTGGATTAGTTAATCCTTTTATATATATTACTGCACATGAATTTTGAGATCGTTTACCAATTGGAATTTTTTCTATTATTAGGTTAGAGTCATTTACGTATTTTCTAATTAATGCAGTATTTATATTTAGTACTTCATTAAATGATTCTTGTGTACCTTTTACGCTACTTTCAAATGTCGGAGTATTAATAGCTCTATGTTCATACTTTATCATATCGCACATAAAGCATTTGTCATATCCATCTATAAATATACCACAGTGACAGTTACATATATTATTTATTATTTCATTAAAATTTTGTACTTCTTTTAAAGAATAATTAGATATAACAAAATTTTTAAAAAATTCTGAAGGACTTTCACATTTTATTGAATTAGTATTTTGGTAAGTAGAATTTGCCTTAAATAAAATATTTTCATTTACAAAATCTTTATTAATCATTCCATCAAAAAATACAAGGAAAGCTTTTATATCTTTTTTATCATATCTAAATTTAAATTCACGTATTACTAAATCATATGATAGATCACTAAAAAGTCTAGTTTTTATAGCATTTAAATTATAATTAATATCTTTATTAACTAATACGTTATTTTTACTACCCATAATCTCTCCTTAAATAAACAATAAATATTTTTATTATTTTTTGCCAAAAATTACAAAATATACTGTTAATAAATCAAAACAAAAGATACCATGTATAAATATAATACATGGTATCTCTTGAGAAGTCTATATGGAGGATTTCGATTTAATCCTTGAACTAAAAGTTATAATTATAAAATACTGGTATATCTTAAATCATATTTTTAACTTAATTTTTTTATATCATTATAAGTAATTTGTTTAGTTTGCATAATTGCTATCAAATTATACTTTAGACTTAATATTTATATTAAATTTCTTATATTACAATATAGTTTTTTGTATACTTTAGAGTTCGCATAATTATCACTCATTAAACTAATCTTTACTTCAATATATCATAAAAATAATAAAAAGTAAATGGTTTTATATAAAGTTTGGGAAGAATTTAGTAAGAAATGGTAGCAAGAAATATGCTGTAATAAAAACAAAAAAACGCGAAACAGAAACGTAATATTTATGCAATAAAAAAGATATAATAAAATTGTTATGTAGGCTTGCGTTTTTTGTTTAGTATATACTGTACATGTTAAAAGTATGGTATATACTAAAAAACTAAGATAAGCGTAATATAAAATGTAGGTTATTTGTTTTTTTGCTGGTAAAACTATAACTAATTTCATTGATATAAAAGACTTAACTTAAAAAAAATTAGTATACACTAGAAAATACATCAAGAAAATAAAATATACAAAAAAGAATTAGTATGTGATATGATGTAAAAGAGCAAACTAAAGAAAGAGAGGAGAAAAAATATATGAAATTTAAGGAAAAATCTGAGTTAAACAAAAATTTTACAAAACTAACTCAGAAAAGAGGTATATCACTGATTGTATTGGTTGTTACAATAATAGTGATAATAATACTAGCTGCTGTGGTGATATTAACAGTAGGAAAAAACAATCCTGTAGAGAGTGCAAGAGAGGCAACATTTAAGGAAGATGTAAGAAGTTTCCAAGATGAGTTAGCGTTAAGTATATCAAAAGATTATACAAAAAAAGCAGGACAAAGAGATACAAAATTTAATGCAACAACATTAGAGGAAATCCAGAGTTATATACCAAGTTTTAGCGAAAAGTATAAAGAAAAATTTA
>CAZTVT010000112.1:0-2954 GCA_964617175.1 uncultured Clostridium sp. | reverse complement strand
TATATTTAAGTTTTCCACACTTACTCATATTTTCGTTATAATATATATATTGCTTTTTTAAATTACTATTTAATAATTCTATATTTCCATAAGTACAAGTATAAAGTTTTCTGCCCATTATATTTATACTATTTATATTAATACCTTTTAAACATAAACTGTTATATAACAAATCTGATTGAATTTTTAATTTAGAACTTAAAAATTTATTTAAAACATTTTCTTAAAACTACTATTTGAAATAATATACATATTTTCTATACTTCTAAAAGCTTTTATAAATTTATTTAATAAAAGATTATCTAGCTTCTGCAAGCAACACAGAAGCCAGAATATATATTTTTTATCTATTGTACATCACCTACTTTTTCTAAAATGAGAAGACCTATTTTTCCATTTTTTATATCATCCAAGAAAATCTTTGCAGCTCGTGACATATCAACATTTCCACCTGATATCAAACATCCTCTTTTTCTTCCTATTTTTTCTAAAATATCATAATATTCCATGTCAAAATCTGAATCATCTAATTTGTATTGTAATTCTAAAAGATTAGAATATCCTTGTTCTAATAAAATTTTTATACCATTACACGCAAGTTCTTCATTGTCCAAAATTTCTGGTTTTATGTTTCCAGTAAGAGCAAGTTTTAACCCTGCATCATTTTCGTCTAATCGTGGCATTAGTAATCCCGGAGTGTCTAACAATTCTATATCGTCTCCTACTCTTATCCATTGATTTTTCTTTGTAACTCCTGGTTTATTTGAAGCTATAGCTACATTTTTATTTGCTATCTTATTTATAATAGTAGATTTTCCTACATTAGGAATTCCAACAATTAATACTCTATATATTGGTTTTATATCAATACTTTTGTTTTTATATTTTTCATCATATATAGCTTTTCCTTGATTCCTTATTTCATTTACTATGTTAATAATATTTTCAGACTTATTAGCATTTGTTAATATACAAGAATTGCCATTTCCCTCAAAATACTTTTTCCATTTTTCTAATTCTATTTTATCTGCCAAATCTGATTTATTAAGTAAAATTATTCTCTTTTTATCTTTTACCAGTTCATTTATTAAATTATTTCTACTAGAAATAGGTATCCTTGCATCTAAAACTTCTACTACTATATCTATTAATTTTAAACTGTTTTTTATTTCATTTTGAGCCTTTACCATATGTCCGTGGATACCACGAAATGGAGACTTTTGAAAAACTTTCTTGATTTTCACTATTTTTTTTCTCTTGTCTCATTTTTCTTTTTTGATACATATCCATAAATTATCACTTCCTTTATTTATGATCCTTGTTTTTATTTTTCAAATTAACAACTTCAACATTAAATGTTTTGGATATAACTTCAAATAATTCAGGATTATTTGTCATGTTAATATATCTCATCTTCATAAGATTATCATTTATTTTATATTTATTACTAGTACATAATACTTCATAATTAATACCAGTATCTTCATAAAATTTATTAGTATCATAAAAACCATTTCTCAAATAAAAATTTTTACGTCTAACACTTATATTATCAACAGGTACATAAACTGATAAAAATAATACTTTATATTTTTCTTTTAAATCCCTTAATATCATAGAACCATAGTTTCTGTTTCTTAAACTAGGTACTACTGCTAAATACATAAGGTAATATGCGTTTGCACAATTAACAATATAGCACATTCCTATCATCTTGTCATTATCAAAAATTGCATATAAATCTGAATTATTTTCCTTAGAACATTCTTGTAATATCCAAAAAGGAAATCTTTCATCTTCAGGGAACGAGTTTAAATATAATTCTTCTATTTTATTTATATATTTACTATTATTTATATATTTCAAATACATTATTCCACCTATTTTATTCCCTCCAGTTTCTTATTTTCATTATTATCTAATTGTTTCTTTTCTCTTTCTAGTTCTTTCAAACTCTTTTTAGGTGTTGGCATTTCTTCAGGCATCATACCACCAATATCTGCAATTGCACGTCTCACTTTTTTCCCAACTTCATAATGTACGTCTTTCGCTTCTCTTTCACCTTGCACATTGTCTTTTAAAAGTTTTTGCTTAGTTTGATTTATCCTAAATAAATTAGCTACTAACTCATCTTCATTCATATTATCTAAAATATCTTCTCTATATCTTAATTTTTTTCTTTTAAAAATATCATCAGCTGTTTCACCATTATATAATCCTTTATATCCCGCATTATGAAATTCAGCCATGTTTTTAACACCAGCAGCTGAAGCAACTTTTTGAAGTGTATAGTTACCTTGCTTGGTTAATTTTCTTTGATAAAACCTTTTTTCATCATCTGATAAAGAATCATATTCTTGTTCAGTTATTTCCTGTTTTCTTGTTTGGACAGCAAAATATGTTTGTCCTAAAGCAACAACTTCTTTACTTGGATCAGCATTTTGTACAATCAAATAGCATATGTATCTCGATAATTTATAATCTTGTATATTAGCAATAGCATTATTGTTTCTTCTTGACAACTTGTTGACCTCAACAAGTTGTTCATCCACATTAAATCCAGAATTTTTACAAGCTTCTTTTGCTTTTTTTAAAACCTTTAAAAAATTTCTCCAATCTCTATATTCTAAAACTTTTGAAAGTTCCCTAGCATACCAATATTCATTTCCATGTTCATCTATATGTTTTATATTTTCAAAAGTATTTTTAGTATATTTATTTCCAATTTTCTTCATCGTTACCTCCTTTTCTATTAATTATATTAAAGTTTTCCTTACGTTCCCACATCACCACTTTTGACTTGTTTTATAAAAAATTGTGAGTGTTTTGTAAAAAGAATTTAGTAATTTTTTCTTTATTCATAAAGGTTTGAGTGTAGTTTTCCTTAAGTCTCCATTACCCAGTTGATACTCGTAGATGGTAAACTTTTTTCATTTTCATCCATCTTTTTATTT
>CAZTVT010000111.1:0-2966 GCA_964617175.1 uncultured Clostridium sp. | reverse complement strand
TATACTAGATAGTATTATAACATATTAATATATAAGTATAATAATTTATTATAGTTAAAATAATAATTATACATAACTATATTAATTAATTAATATTAGATTTTTTTATATTATATATATAGTAGTAGCAAATAGATTTTTTTATTTAATCTTTTATAATTATTATAGTTAGAAATATATATACATTCATACTATCTTATATAATAAAAAAACAATCATAACAATATATATTTATTAATTTTAAAAAATTTATTCTTTTTTTTCTTATGATAATATGTATAGTTATGATTGTTATATAAAAAAATTTTTAGCACTCACTAATATTAATTGCTAATAAAACCAAGTTCTGCCCATACGCCCACGCAACGCAACGCAACTATATACCACATATTAACACGGATTTATTTTTTCTTTTTTCTGAAATTATTTATAATTATTAGACTTATGAATTTTTTTAATTTTTTTATATCATTTTATCATTTTTTTTATTAATATAATTCAAATAAATATCTAAAATTAACATAGACTTATAATTTAATTTTTGTGATTAATTGTAGTTATAAAGTTTTTTTAGAACTCTTTTCTTAACTATAATAAATATAAGCATATAACATTAATAAAATTTTAAATCCTGAATTTTACTATAATTATATTGAATTAAATTACATATATTTTTATTTATAGATAATATCTATAAGTATAAATAATGTTATCTAACATATGTTTTTTATAAAAAATCATAAAAAAATTTAAAAATTTTTCTATTAAAAAACCATTGAATACCAATGCTTTTTACACTTTTTTAAAAAAATTTTAAAAAAAATGCTTGACAAAAGTTAATGTAATGTAGTATGATTTGAGTATCAAAGGAACAAGCAACACACCTTTGATAACAGGACATTACCAACTTTATATAATTAATTATATATTGTAAATAAAAGACTTTTACACTTTTTTAAAAAATTTTTAAAAAATATGCTTGACAATTTAAAGTTTAAAGTGTATAATTAATAATATAAAAGGTTGCACGATACGAGGGAACTTGTAACCGTGGACTTTGGCAAATAGTGTATACCCTCGGTACACTCATATTTTAAAACCTCGGTAGCAATGGGTCGATAAGTTGTATGGTCGCGATTGCTACGAACCGAACGGACAACGCACGCTAGGATGATAATGAGGTTGCGACCGATGACAAGGTCAAAAGTGTGTTATATGTTAGTGGGGTATCTAATCCACTACGACGTCACAAGATGCGATAATATAGCATAGCGAGATGCAAGGCTCGTGAACTTAATGAAAGAGTTAAAACTTGGGATAGGAACTTGGCACGTTAAATATTAACAATGGAACCGAGAGCTTTATAATACTAGTGGGATAGTAAGTTGTATGGCTACGACTTGATATTATAAATAGAAATCCATTGAACTTTTATTTGGCGACTTATAGTATTATTGTAGTTATGAGATGCAATAATACTATATATAATCAAATAAAAAAATATGGAGGTATTGAAATGGAAAAAATGTTAGTTTGTGGAGTTGTTTATATAACAGTATTAATTTTATGGACTGCGTACAATTATGTAAGTTTTAAAAAGAAAGAAAGAAATATAAAAATAATTAACGTTATGTTAAAAGATAGTTTAATGTATGATTACATGCTTCTTTCTTGTGTATCTGCAATGATGTTTGTAATTGTGTGGTTTATGCTTTAATAAAAAAACTTATGGAGGTATTGAAATGATTTACAAGGCATTAGTTAAATATGAAGGAACTTTTAAAATAATGGAACTTGACACTAAAAATAAAAGTGAGTTTATAACAATCCTTAGGGACAATGGATTTAAAGTATTAAATTATAAAGTAAAAGAAAAAAGTTTGTTTG
Source organism: uncultured Clostridium sp. (assembly GCA_964617175.1). Taxonomy (GTDB): domain Bacteria; phylum Bacillota; class Clostridia; order TANB77; family CAG-465; genus CAG-465. The sequence continues at coordinate 1,079 of CAZTVT010000111.1, read as the reverse complement.
ATAGAGCTATGGATTTAATAGACTATGTAGACTCCAAGGAAGATGGAGAAATTGTTTGGAAGCATATAAAGTACGTTGATGATACAATTCAAACTATAATGAATAGATATTTTAAATTTTAATTAATTGAGGAGGGATAAAAAATGCTATCACTAAGCAATAAAAAAGAAATTTTAAAAAAATTAAATGTAGAAATAAGAACTAATAAGCAAATAGAAAGTTTGATTAATAAATGTAGAGATATTTTAAGCGGAGATTATAAACAATACAGAGGGTACTATAAAGGACAAGGTAAACACACTTCATATGTATTAAATAATGAAGTTAATATATTGAAGTACTTACTTGAATATGAAGCAGGGAATGATGCAAAAAAAAGCGGTAAAATAGGAGACTATCTTATGTTTAAAAGCAATGTTAAAAACAGAAATATACTTATATTTATAATTGAATATTTAACAATAATAATCAAATAAAAAAATATGGAGGTATTGCAATGGCAAACGTAAACATTAAAAATCTAATAATTAAAAATAATAGTAGAATATTAGAGATTAAATATTTAGGTCCTACTAATACACAAGGTTCAAGGTTAAAAATAGTTGATACTTATTTCAACGAAGCAATTATTATTAGCTGGGATTATGAATTTAATAATTCTTTAGAAGTGGCTTTAGACTATCTATTAAATAAAAAAGGTTTAAATATTGAAGTGATTGGAATTTCTGAAAATTATAAAACTAAAAATGATTATATTACTATAGAATTTGATAGTGATAGGATTAAATAATTAAATTAAAATGGAGGATGATTTCATGTTAAAAAATGCTAAAAATGTTATTAAAGAAAGAATGGAAGTTTTATCTAAAAAAGATACGATATTATTATGGGACGTCATAGAATATTCTATCTTAGATGCTTTAATTAAAACAAAAGGAGAAAATATTGAAGTCGTCGCTTATAGAAGTGATATTATAGAAAAGGAAAATAGTTTTACTTTTGAATATAAAGATAGCTTTGATACATTAAGAACTGTAGAAAATATAATTAATTTTATTGCAAATATTTATTATGACTTA
>CAZTVT010000110.1:2399-2995 GCA_964617175.1 uncultured Clostridium sp. | reverse complement strand
ATGGTTACTGGGTATAGCCGAGATAAAACCAAGGAACTTGTCGCAAGTTACTCTGAGATGGCTCAAGAACTTGGAGCTATTACTTCCGAAGTTGCTTCGGCTGCTGACGATTGGCTCAGACAGGGTTACTCCCTCGAAGACACTAATGAGCTCGTTAAAACCAGTATGGTTTTGTCGAAGATTGGTCTTATAGATTCTGCTGAGGCAACCCAATATCTTACCTCAGCCACTAAGGGGTATAAAATAGAGGCGTCTGACGCTATGTCCGTAGCTGATAAGCTGTCTGCTGTTGATATGGCGGCGGCTGTTAGCGTTAGCGGTCTCGCCGAGGGTATGAGTAAAACAGCCAACTCAGCACGTCTTGCGGGCGTTGAGATGGACACGCTTCTTGGTTACCTTGCGGCTGTCGGAGAAGTTACTCAACAAGATATGTCGTCTGTGGGTAATGCGTTTAAGACTATGTTTGCGCGTTACTCAAACGTTAAGCTCAATAAGCTTGTAGATGATGACGGAGAATCGTTGAATGACTATGAGCGAATATTGACGAGAGTTGGTATTACTCTTAGGGATAACGCTGGATCGTTTAGGGACTTTGA
>CAZTVT010000110.1:0-2384 GCA_964617175.1 uncultured Clostridium sp. | reverse complement strand
GTTCAAAACAGGTGGTCATCACTTACCGAGGTTGAACAGAGCGCTATTGCCACTGCTCTTGGTGCCACACGACAAAAAGAAAACGTCCTTACTCTTATGGAAAACTATAGCAAGGCAATGGAGTACGCAGGTATAAGTGCGGGCTCTGCTGGCACTGCCATGGAAAAGTACGATGCTTATTCGCAGGGTATAGAAGCAAACATGGCAAGAGTTAAGGCGTCTTTTGAGTCGCTATCCTCAAATGTTCTTAATAGCGATGCCGTCGTTAATATAGTAAAATTTGCAAATACGCTTATTAAAATTGCTGACACGCTTGCGCAATGCAAGCTGCTGTTGCCCGCTATACTGGCAACATTTATGTCTATCAAAAACGTGGGCTTATCAAATAATGGAGGAATATACCCACGAAACGCTCTGGCGGTGACGCTGAACGAGTCGTCGCGTTGCGACGGCAAGAGAGTGTTAAGAAAAACGACTGATACTGGTGCGTCTAATAAACGCATTGCTGCTTGATAATGCGGCACGGGGTAATCCGTATGCGAAGCTACCAATCCATAGTAGTAATATTATGGTGGCAACCGTGAAAACGAGTTGGTATGGTAAAAAGGCTTAGACAGGAAAATCCGCAGCAAAGCTCGTTGTCTATAAGATGACGAGAATGTTCACAGAGCACAATGGTCGGTTGGTCTACGGATCAACATGGTGTGCTCGACTCCGGGGATGAGCGAACAGTCCCTTAAATTATCAACGAATAACCTGTTCGTTGTTCGCAGTAGGTCGGTACGCGCCGCCGTTGGGGATAGGCGCAAAATGATTGAAGCACACAAAGGTAATAATAGCAAAAGGGAGTGCCATAACACTCCCTTAAGACACCATTTAGCGCTGGCGGACACGCACTTTGACCTGAGCCTTAGTCGTGACTCTTATTTTGGTCGTAACCTTTACTCTTGCCATACGCCTTCACTCCTTTCCCGACAGAAACCTGTCGAGTTGTCAAACAGGAACTACTATCGGTTGGGGTTATGTGCTTTGTTATTTTATTACTTTTTGTAAATTTTATCAACACCCAGTAGTGCATCCAGACGGCTGCCATTAACTTGTGTTTTGGATGTGGTTAGTCCAAAATCTTATAAAAATAACCGCTACTTTGGAGAGGAGCGGTTATTTTTATACTAAATGCGAAGGGATTTAAAGAAAAATGAAAGAAGATAAAGTATATTTTTGCGCGTCTGTGATAGTTTTTGTGGTTCAGCTCATAGTTATGCTCGTGAAATTAACCATCCAACGATAGCAATCAAAATAGGGACGATAATAGCACCTATCGCCCACCTAACCCTTATGTCTATCGCATTCCATATGGTTTTTACTGACCGCCAGCGGGCTTTCTGTTTCTCTTCCTTGTAGTTAAGTATTGGAGATTTAAGTCTTATCCAGCACATTGATTTTTCCCTGTGCGTCAAAAATTTACACTCAATAAAGCCTTCGTCAGCAAGTGAGAGTAGGATAGACTTAATCTCTTTGGGTGGTATTTTGTGGAATTTGTCATAGCAAGCTTGTGTGAAATGAACGCAATTATCACCAAAGCGCTCCCTTGTAAGTAAATATTTAATTATCTGATCTTTATTAGACATATATTTGAGGTTTCCTATGAAAATTATGAAAGTATTATTTATCTTCGCTTTTATCTTTTACGGTTATAGCTTTTTGTGCGAAATATTTGCATATGTGCAAGATCGGGGCAGTTGGATGAGAATCGTCGGACAGATACTGCTCTTCGGAGCAGTCTTTATACAGTGGTGCATGTGGTTCTTCGGAATCTAACTTACCAAGTATGCCCGCAGTCTTTACACTTAAAGCTCTTGTTTATCTTATTAGAAAAGATACCGAAGAACCCCACAGATACTGCGCGGTCAACGACATCAAGTTTTTTGATATTCGTTGAGCCGCAGGTGGGACAGTGGGGTTTCGCAGCTTCTGCTTGCCGCGCGCGTTCGGCGGCAAGCTCGGCTTTCATCTGGCGCAATTCTTTATCGAATTGTTTCTTTATATAATCCGCAATCTCTGCGTTGTAGCGAGGGTCCTCTTTGATATGATACTTTTGTTCAAGCACTGCAAAAAAATTATCGCTACAATCATTTCCGAACACCTTCCGGGCTTCTTCATTTAAAGCTTCTAAAGTGTCTTCTTTTGATAGGTTTATGAGTGGTTCTCTCGACCCGCAGTGTTTGCAAAAAGGTATTTTTTCTTCGAATGCGTCTCTGTAACTGATATTTCCGCAATATGGACAGTACGATACATGTGTAGGCATAGCAATTCTCCTTATTTAAGTTATATATTAGTAATCCCCATATTAATAAATAACTGAGAAGATATTCAGCTTTCAA
>CAZTVT010000109.1:0-3044 GCA_964617175.1 uncultured Clostridium sp. | reverse complement strand
TAATTTACAACATATATATTATCACATAAAATTATAAAAAAATCAAGTAGATATAAATCTACCTGATTTTATACAAATTAAACTTTATTTATTATATTAAACTGTATCATAAGAATATCTTCATCTTCAAGTTCTATAATTTCAAAATCCTCTTGCGTTAAAGTTGCAATATGATTATACATTGACCATATAGCAAGTTCCTCTTTAAATTTATCTACTTTTTCATAATAATCTAGATTTTCATAATTACAATATATATAATTTATCTTAATTGTTGGAATATCTATTATTACTTCAAAAGTATCATTTTTACTTACTTTATTAGTTATAAAATCGTAAACAAACTCATTAATAAATTCTTCATAAACATATACTAAAAAATCACAACTAAGCGTATAATTTGATAAGCATATATCAATTAAATCAGATACTTTTTTATTCATAAAACTTGTAATTTTTGTATTATCAAGAATTTTTTTTGGACAAAAAGTAGTAAACATATCATTGTATAACAAATCAATGCTGTCAAATGATTGAATTTTTGTTACATCTAAAAGATATTTTGCAAGTTTACTCATATTTAAAGGAAAGTTTGCTATTTTAGATAATTTCATAATTTGCATAGCTCCTTTTAGAGCATCGCCAATGAACACTTTCTTTTTTAATGCCATAACTTTTATTTCTGTAGTATACATGTATTCAACTCCTTTAATTAAATTCATTCTTTTTATTTTTTATTTATTATATCACTATAACAATTATAAATCAACAGTGTTAATCGATTTAAACATCAATTAACATACTATGAAGATGTGGTATTATATAGCAATTTAAAAAACTATTTTAAAATAAATATTTAAAGGAAAAAACATAATGCGTACATATGCACAAATAATAATTGTTATAATTTTGTTTTTAAATTTACTTACTTATGAATTTTTCAATATAAGAGGTAAAAGAACAAGTATTAAAAAGATTTAGTAACAGATTGTACACATTAACTTTAAACAGATCTATATAAATTACAATCCTGTTTCTATATTATATGAACATGCTCTAAGTAATCTATTCATTATGGCAATACCGATTCCTTCTTTTTTTACCCCTTCTATTATACAAAAATCAACATTTCTAATATCTATTTTCCTTAATGAAGTAAAAATATTACTTGATATTTCATATAGATTATTAATACTTCCAAACGGGATAAATTCTATGTCATAAAAATCCTTAAAAAATTTCTCATGTTCATTAAAACCAATAACAGCAATTTTATTATAATTCTTCTCATTGTTTTTGATTATGTTTTTTATACTATCCACCATATTATCCAAACTATATTCAATAAGTATAGATTTTGCATTTGGTGCATAATGTCTATGTTTCATTCCTGGAGATTCAATTTTTTCCCCTTCTTTTACATCATTAAAAATATGTGAATCTAATTTTACTTTAAGTCCAATACTTGCTATATCTTCCGGAGTTATTTTACCAGGTCTTAATATATTTACCACATCATTTTCCACTTTAACAACAGTTGATTCTAACCCAATTTCACATATTCCTCCATCTATTATATAATCTACTTTGTTTATAAGTTCGTTTTGTATATCTTTTATATTTGTACCACTAGGTTTTCCAGATATATTAGCACTTGGGGCAGCAATGGGAATACCAGCTTCATTAATTATCTTTCTTGCAATTTCATTTTCTGGCATTCTTACTCCAACAGTATCAAGATTACATGTTACATTATTTGGAATATTATGTTGTTTTTTTAAAATTATAGTTATAGGGCCTGGCATAAAATTATCAATTAATTTTTGTTCTATTTTGTTTATATTCTTTGCTACACTATTTATCATATCTTTATTGCTTACATGTACAATTAAAGGATTATCTGTTGGTCTTCCTTTTGCTACAAATATTTTATTTACAGCATTATAACTTAAAGCATTAGCACCAATACCATATACAGTTTCTGTCGGAAATACTATTATTTGATCAGACTTTAGAGCTTGCACCACTTCTTGCAACTTTCTTTCATTTACATTATTTTTAAAATCATATATTTTTGTCATAAACTCACCTACATATTATATTATATCATACATTTCACATATATAAAAGCCGCTGAAAAATTTCAGCAGCTTTTACTTTAAAATTTTACTTCTAAAATAATTTCTATATTTCCATTTACTTCTACAAGCTTATTGATACTTCCAATAAACTGAAAGTCGAGCCACTTAGTAAAATCTGTAACAAATTCTCTTATTCTATGATTTACATTTAGATTTTTATATAGCTTATCAAGCATAGTTACAGGTAAATTCATTCTTAAATTAAACATTTTACTATCTTTACTTTTGTTTATATCTTCTATAAAAGCTTTAGCAATTTTAGGCCAAACTTTTTCATTTAAAAAATTAAAAGTATTTAAAGGAATTATATAATCTTTATCTTTTTGAAGAGAAAAAAATTCTTTCCGTTTTTTTAACTGCGCACTTGCTATAAGACCTGTAGAATAAATTATAACATCAAAGAGAGTATTTATATCTTTTATATTATACATAAAATACGGATTTATAAAATACTTTTTTAATTTATCAGTAGATATGTTAGAAGCAAAACAACTTGGTAAAGCAACAAAAATCCTTTTTGTTATTCTTAAGCTTTGACCTAGCCGGATGTTTTCTTTACCAAAACATCCTAAATATATTTCTATTTTTTCATTCATATGTATTCCTCCTCATAAAAAATAATTATTTCTTTATTAAATATATCACTGCCTGGGCGGATTGTACGTGAAGCCGAACACCAAGTAAACTAGAATATTTACTTGGTGTGTTGTGTACATAAAATTTGACATAGAATAAAAACTCATGTTACAATATTATTACCAAAAAATTGAAAGGAGTTTTTATCTATGTCATATAATCATTTTAACATAAATGATCGAATTTGTATAGGGGAATATTTAAGAAAAGGATATTCAATTAATAAAATGGCTTCTTTAATGAAAAGAGCTAAGTCTTCAATTAGTG
>CAZTVT010000108.1:0-3061 GCA_964617175.1 uncultured Clostridium sp. | reverse complement strand
CTATATGGATTAATGAAAACTTTTCAAAAATATAAAAAAGCAGTGTGGTGATACTATGAAAAAAGAAAATAAATTTTTACAAGCTGGTAAATATATATTTTATTTATTTATTGCTATTGTTTTTAGCTTATTTTCCTTATATTATTTTAAAATGGGTTTAAAAAATACATATCAAGAAGAAGTTTCATATAAAAGTAGTAGTAATGTATCATATAAAGTTTATCTACTTGAGAATGACTATTTTGATGAGCCATATTTAGGGATGAATAGAACTTATATTAGCAGTTTGATTAATTATATAGATATAAATTTTAATTATAATTTAAATTTTAGTAACTTTGTAAGTGGTAAGTATACTTATTATATTAAAGGAATAATAGCTGCAGATAAAGTTAAGGATGATGATAGTAGTTATTGGTCTAAGTCCTATATACTTAAAGAACCAGTAACAATATCTTATGATAATCAAAATAGCTTTAATATTGACACTAATGTAAAAGTTGATTATCAGAAATATAATACAATACTTAATGAATTTAGAAAAGATTATGGTATTTCTTTTGATGGTGCATTTAAAGTACAATTGGTTATTGAAAGCGAAAGTAATGCAATAAATATTAAGGAAAATATTCCTGTTGAGTCGCTTATAGAAGTTAGAGTACCACTTACACAACAAGTTATAGATTTATCGATAGATTTATCTAATAATGATAATGAAGGTAAGATAAGTGAGACAATTGTTAATAATACCTCTTCTAATTATGTGTTTTTAGGGCTTGGTATTTTGTTCATAACAGTTACATTGTGCCTTCTTTGGATTGTATTTAGATATATTATATCCATATATTTAAGTAAAAGTAAGTATTCTAAGACTCTTAAAAAAATATTATCTACTTATGACACAATTATTGTAAATGTATCAAGTCTTCCTAATTTGAATGATTTAAAAGTTATTGAGGTTAATACCTTTTCAGAATTAATTGATGCCAACAGTGAAGTTAGAATGCCAATTAACTACTATGAGGAAGTTGCTGATTGTAAAAGTGTGTTTGTTCTTGTTAGTACTAACATGGCTTGGGTTTATACTTTAATTAATCATGAGTATGAAAAAAAATTAGCAAATAGTAAAATAAAGAAGGCTAAGAAAAAGAATACTACTATGAATACAAATGCATCAAATAAGAAGGATAAGTAATTATCTTAGTAATGGGGAAAATTATGATAAAAAATATAATTGGTAAACTAAAAAAGAATAAAAATATAATTTTAATCTTGATGGTAGTAATAGTTATAAGTTTTATGACAATAGGTTTTGCTTCGTATGGTGAAATATTAGAATTTGGTGGAGGTGTTACTCTTAAACCAGATGGTAAATTGGAGGTTTTAAATATAAATTTGGTATCTAGTTCTAATGTTAGTGATAGTGAAATTCCAATTATTACTAATAATACTATTAATTTTAAAATAACTTTTAGTGGAAGTGAAGAATTATATTATGCAGTATATTCTTTAGACATTATAAATAATAGTAGCTATGATTATGTTTATAATGATTTTCAATTTACTCCAGTAGTTAATTCATCAGGTGGTGGAGTTGGTACACTTAGTTTGACAGTTGATGGAATCCAAAATGGTGACGTTGTCAAGGCTGGTGAGATTAGAGCAATTACGATGACTTTAAATTTGGAAGTGTCTGATAAAGATCAATCTTATGATGCTTCTGCTAGTACTGATATTGATGCTTCACAGCAAGATAGAGGATCAGTCTTAGCCTCAATTAGTGTTATAGATGATGATTTAACTGGTGAAAATAATTTAGGGATGGTCAAATTAAAAGTTATTAATTCTTATTCAAAGGATATTAATTTTACTGTTAATTCAACAAATGGAAACTTTGTGGTAGTGGCGTCTGACGGTTCGGAATTGGGATCTTTACTTATTAACGCTAATGAAGAAAATGAGTATGATGTATATTTAAAGATAAATGATGGTAGTATTTTTGACAGTGAAATATCATCTACGATGTTAATCTTAAAATGTGGTAGTTTAGGAAATATTACTACTGATACAATAACACTTAGTGTTTCCAAAACGGAGGAAGTTGATAATGAAAAACCTCAAATAGGGCAGGTAAGCTTTGTAATGAACAATACTATAGGACAAGCTGATGTTAGTTTTTCAAGATTAGATTCTGGTGGTAGTAGTATCGTTAATTATACAATTTTGTTATATGATGCTACGACAGATACACTTATTAATACATATAATACAGGTTCAGCAATAACAGAATATTCAATTACTTCATTAGAAGAAGGAAGTTATTATGTTAGGGTATATGGAACTGATGAAGCAGGTAATAGTGGAAGTGAAGATGTAGACAAAGCTACTACTAATAATATTTATTGTAGACAATCAGAAACAGTAACAATGAAGTGGATTTTTTCTGTTGATACCAGTGGTCTTAGTAATATGACTTCCGATGGTGCGACAACTGCGAATATAGGTACCACTTACACTGCTACTTTGACTGCTAGAACAAATTATAGTTTACCAAATTCAATTACTATTACAATGGGAGGTAATACTCTTACAACTACTGATTATACTTATTCGAGTAGTTCTGGTAGTTTATCTATTCCAAATGTAAATGGAGATATAACAATATCTGGTAAAGCTAATTATTCAGGAATATGTTTGTTAAAAGGAACTAAAATTAGATTAGCTAATGGGAATGTTAAAAATATTGAAGATATTAGATACGATGATTTACTTGGTGTATGGAGTTATGATACTGGTAGTCTTGTTTTAGAATATCCAATATGGATAGAAAAAGAGGGTACAATTAATACTTATCAGCTTACTGAATTTTCTGATGGTACATACCTTAAGACTACAGGACATCATGGGATATTTAATGTTGATTTAAACAAGTTTGTTTCAGTTGATGATAAAGATAATTTTAAGATTGGAACTAAAGTAGCTAAGGTAAATAATGAAGGAAAGATCTATACTGTTACTGTCAAAAATATACAAGTAATAAATGAAAAAGTTAATTATTATC
>CAZTVT010000107.1:0-3114 GCA_964617175.1 uncultured Clostridium sp. | reverse complement strand
AAGGACTCCACAGTTATTTTTATCAGAGATTACTTTTTGTACCCTGAGTGTAATCATAAATTCATAAAAATTTATAAAATTGTATAAAAGTATTGAAAAAAGATTTTTTTTAATATACAATTTAAAATGTATATTGACAAAGGAGGAAAATATGTTAAAAAATAAAAAAGGAATATCACTTATTGTTTTAATAATCACTATTATTGTTATAATAATTTTAGCATCTATTATAGTAATTAATTTTTCTAATAACAATCCTATTGGGGGAGCAAGAGAAGCAAAATTTAAATCAGATTTAGTTAGCTTTAGAGATGAACTTGAAGCAACTCATATAGAAAATGCTATAAATGATCCAGATTATGTTAAAGAGGAAGTGAACGTCGAACCTGCTGACACTGTAGCCAAAGATGAGGAAAAATATCAAAAAATGAAGAAGTATATACCTAGTATTACAAAAGAATATTCTAAAGTACTATTTATAAGAAAAGGTAAATTAATGTATTATGGATATAGTGCTAGTACTACTGAAGATACAGATGAAGATAAAAATAAAAGGGAATTACAATGGTCAGAAGATATAGGAATAACACCTGTTTATTCAAGGTATGGAGATCTTAATGGTGATGGTAAGCTTACTATAATGGATGCAATAATACTACAAAAATCTATTGCAAATATTATAACATTAACTGATGAACAGAAAATATTGGCTGATGTAGATGGAAATGGAAGTATAACTATTGCTGATTCTATTGAGGTTCAAAAATATATAGCAGGCATTATAGATAAATTTCTAGTAGAATAATAAATATATTAAATCTTATGAAGTTGGTTTTAACATCAACTTCTATTTTTTTTGCTTTTTTATAAAAAAAGTATTGATTTTTATAAAAATATATACTAAAATATAACTAAGTGGTAAAAAGTGGGGTAAAGTGGAAAAAGCGAGGTGAGTTTTTAATGTTGTTAGGAGAGTATAATAATAAGCTAGATGATAAAGGAAGAGTTAGTGTTCCAGTTAAGTTTAGAGAAGATTTAGGACATTCATTTATTGTTACTAAAGGTCTTGATAATTGCTTGTTTGCATACTCAAAAGAAGAATGGGCAACATTTGAAACAAAATTAAAATCACTTCCACTTACAAATCCAAATGCTCGTAATTTTATAAGATTTTTCTTTGCTGGAGCTACTGAATGTGAAACTGATAAGCAAGGAAGAATTAATATACCACAAAATTTAAGAGAATATGCTGGATTAAAAAAAGAAGTATATATTGTAGGGGTCTCAACTAGAGTTGAAATTTGGGATAAAGAAAAATGGGATAAATATACTAGTGAAGAAAATATGGATGTAAATGAGCTTGCTATTCAAATGTCTAATTTAGGCATTTAAATATATAAACAAAAGAATATAAAATTAACTAAAGATAAGTTTCTATTGAACTTATGAGTTAATAAAACAAAAGAAATTTTATGACCAAAAGATTAAATCCTTTCTAATAAACAAAAGAAAAAAAGAAAGTGTACAAAAGATAAAAATTTAAATATATAGTATGTAATGGAGAAATAATGGAATTTAATCATAAGTCTATATTACTTGATGAGTGTATAGAAAATTTAAATATAAAGAAAAATGGTATATATGTAGATGGAACTTTAGGTGGCGGTGGCCATTCGTATAATATTTTAAAGTCATTAGATAATACTCGGATTGCTTATAGGTATAGATAGAGATAAGGATGCACTAAATGCAGCGACTAATAGGTTAAAAGAGTTTTCTAATTTTAAACTTGTACATGATAATAATTCAAATATACTTAAAATATTAGATGAATTAGATATAAAAAATATAGATGGAATGTTACTAGATTTGGGGGTTTCGTCTTATCAATTAGATGAAGCTAATAGAGGTTTTAGCTATATGCATGATGCTGCACTTGACATGAGAATGAATAAAGAAGATAAGTTTTCTGCATATGACGTTGTAAATGGCTATTCAGAAGAAAAATTAAGTTCTATCTTTAGAGAATATGGAGAAGAAAGATATTCAAAAAGTATAGCAAGAAATATATGTGAAATAAGAAAAAAGAAAGATATTAATACAACTTTTGAACTTGTAGATGTTATAAAATCATCAATGCCTGCTAAAGCGTTATGTGAAAAGCAGCATCCGGCAAAAAGGGTATTTCAAGCTATACGAATAGAAGTAAATGAAGAGTTAACAAGGCTTAAACAAACAATAATAGATGCTGTAAGTGTGCTAAATAAAGAAGGTAGACTTGCTATAATAACTTTTCATTCTTTAGAAGATAAAATAGTTAAACATACTTTTGAAGAATTAGAAGGAAGATGTACTTGCCCAAAAGATTTTCCAATTTGTGTGTGTGGTTATATATCTTCTGGAAAAATAATAACAAAAAAGCCAATTATTTGTAATAGCAAAGAATTGGAAGAAAATCCTAGAGCAAGAAGTGCAAAACTCAGAGTATTCGAAAGAAAGTAGAAAAGAGGTGAAAACTAATGCCAGCTAGAAAAAGCTATAACTATTATGAAACGGGTTCTACTGCAAGAAAACTAGACTATACTAATGAAGTCAGTAGAAAAAAAACAAAAGTAAATAAAAATAAATCATATAATAAAACAAGTAAAAAAACAAAAACTTCATCAATAGTTATGATACTTTGTGTATTTTCTATGGCATTAGTTCTTGTATATAGATATAATGTTATAAATGAAAAAAATTTAGAATCTCAAAGTTTAGCAAATGAAATAACAAAAGCAGAATCAGCACTTATTACATCACAAATAGAAGTCGAACAAAATACAGATTTAGAACAGATAGAAGCATATGCTAAGCAAAAATTAGGAATGCAAAAACCAGATAAAAATCAAACTATATATGTTGATACTTCAAAAACAAGCAACTTAGTAGAACTTCAGAGTGATATTACATTTATACAAAAAATAGAGGATAAAATTTCAAACTTTATTAATAAAATATTTTAAATAAACTTGTAATAACCAAGTCATATATTAAGTATCATATAGTATACTTATATATTTGACTTGATTTTTGTTTTATGTTACAATATTTGATATAATTAAAGAGGTGAAT
>CAZTVT010000106.1:0-3153 GCA_964617175.1 uncultured Clostridium sp. | reverse complement strand
TGGAAGACGCTGCCGAAATAGCGAATATGGCAGACTGCGGCCTGATGGTCATCCGCCAGGATCTGGCCACCCGGGATCAGATATGGGACGGCGTCCAGCGTCTGACGGACGAGAAGCTGCCTTTGATCGGCTGCGCCTTCAATGGTGTCCGCAAGAGCCTGTCCGCTGGCTACGGGTACGGATACGGATACGGGTACGGATATGGATACGGATATGGATACGGCAACGAATACGGAAGCAAGTCCAAATAACGTATGGCTGCCGCTTGACCAGGCGCGGAATCGTTTGCCCGGATCCAATGGATCGGTCTGATTTCCTGTTTTTCTGCGGGTAATTTTAGCAATTAAAATAGATATTGACAAATCTGAACCGGAAAGATATAATGCCCTTAGAATTAAGTCTTGCCAATCGCATCTTATTTTCTGGGTATAGAAGTTGTGGTTTTCGTCGAACCTGTCCAGAATAAATCGCATTCTTCGATGTTTGCAGGGAGGAATAAAACAAAATGAGAAAGTTTGTAACCTTTATCGCAGCGCTTATCCTGTGTCTGAGCCTGTCTGCCACCGCTTTCGCTGCCACCGTTAACAGCAATCAGGGCGGAAATTCCGGCGGCAGCGCCACTTCCCCCAAAACCGGCTCCAGTACGGTTGCAGTGCTTGTGGCAACTGCCTGTGCCGCAGGCGGTGTCGGCCTGGTTTCTTACAAGAAAAGCAAAGAATAAGAAAAGGACTGAATGGAGCGGTAGAAATTATCGCTCCATTATTAATTGGGAAACATGCAAAATAAGAAAAAACTATATCTGATCATTAGTATCGTGAGCTTTTTGATTGTCCTGATCGCCCTGCTGGCCATTGGGGTACTGCTTTTTTCCTACAAGCAGTCCAGCGATGACTATACCCAACTTGCCCAGGAGGCGCGGGTGGAATCCACGCCGACGGAAACGGTCGCCGTGGAAACCGCAGAGGAGACCATGCCCACAGTTCCGTTGGTGGACATCCCCATCGACTTCTCGTATCTGAAAGAGCAAAACGAGGATATTATCGGCTGGATCACGGTGGACGGCACGATCATCGACTATCCGATCCTGTACGACAGCTCCAACATGCTCTACTATCTGAAACATAACTATGCCGGAACTGCCACAGACTATGGCTCCATTTTCGTTCTGAGTGAAAATGCCGATGATTTTACGGACTTTAACACCCTGGTTTACGGTCACAACATGCTGGATGGGAAGATGTTTGCCCAGCTGCACAAGTTCCGCAACAGCAGTTTCTTTGACGAACATGGTCAGATCCTGATCTATACCCCCGACCGGAAGCTGACTTATCAGGTCTTTGCCGCCTACCGTACGGACAATCTGAATATCATTGTAAATAACGATTTTTCAACGGAAGCGCTGCGGGAAGCGTATATCGAACGCATTTATACGCATACGGATTTTGCGCTTTTTAAGCCAGAGTATCCGGTTACCGCATCGGACAGGATCGTCACCCTTTCCACCTGCATCGGAGATCCGAATTACCGGTATGTGGTGCAGGGCGTGCTCGTAAGCGATGAACTGGGCGAATTTACGCAAGCGCAGAACACGGATAAGGATGCAAGCGAATCATGAAACATACAAAAGGAAAATTTCTCCGTAAGGAAACGGCAGAGAAAAAAACAAAAAAAGCGAAAACCATTGCCATTGTGTTCAGCATACTGGCAGCTGTTCTGGTTTTGATTGCCGCTGGCATCGCTATTTTTATATGGTATTCCGGCAGTGTGCGCGGAGGCATGTTTGCTTCCCGCACCAGCATCTCAGCGAACATTCCGCAGCCAGAGGCTTCTGATCCGACAGAAGCTGCTGAAACATCCGCCCCCATATCTGCAGATTGGATTGATGAAAACGGCGTTGCCTACAACTACCGGGATGATATCATATCGATCCTGCTCATGGGTATTGACTACATGAACGACGAGCGTAATTGGTATTACGAAACGGTCTCCAATGGCGGAAATGCGGATGTCATGGCGTTGGTGATTCTCAATACCAAAACCTTCGATTTCTCAATCCTGTATATCCCCCGTGACACAATGGCGGATGTGATTGCCATGGATGCGGAAGGAAATTACATAGATACCCTCCGAACAAATATCTCCACAGCACACAGCTATGGAGACGGTAAAGAGCTGAGCTGCCGGCTGACAGCGGAAGCCGTATCCCAGCTATTGTATGGTATCCCTGTGAACCGCTATGTTTCGCTGGACTATGATGCACTGTACGCCCTCACTTCCATCATCGGCGGTCTGAAGATCACCTTCCCCGAAGACTATACCTTCTTCAACAGCTCCTACACCGCAGGCAATACCGTCACCATGAGCGATTTGCAGTTGCGCACATTCATGACCTATCGAAGCATAACCGACATTGAGGGTGCTTATAACCGCGGCGTCCGAAATATGATTGTCCTGAAAGCAATGTTTGATCAGTGCAAGGATGCGATCGCCGCGGATCCAACAGTGGCTTTGGACTTTATGAGTCAGCTCAGCAGCTATCTCACAACCGATTTGGATCTGAGTGAAATTACATTCCTCGCCAGAAATATTGGCAAAATGAATTTTACTTCGGACACGATTATCAGGTTACCCGGGGAATCCGTGATGGGCGAAAAATATGCGGAATTCCTTCCGGATGAACAGTGGCTTCACGACTTCGTGGTAGATACATTCTGTGTTCCGGCAGCGTAGTAGAAAGTATTTGCAAAAGAATTCACCGTTAGATCATATTTCCGGGACTGCAGCTTTGCAGCCCCGGTATTTTTACATCACTCACCTGCCGAATCGAAATCAGCAGACGAGCCTGAACCGCTAAAAATATACGACAATATGGCTCCATGAGGGTTATGAAAGACTAAAGCCTCCGTAGGCAGGCGCTCAGTGCACAGGAAAGCATCCCCAAACTCAACCAACTCCGGCAGTGGATGCTCTGGGCTTCATGGCGATAATACGCAATTCATGAACGCTGCTTTTCGATCGTCGACGCTCGTCGTTCACCGACGACGTGTGGGTATTATGAGCATCCCGACAGTTCCGACGAACACGACGAGCAAATTCCACCTTTTTCAGGCAATAAAAGCAGCCCTGTTCGTCCAAACAGGGTTCTATCCAGCC
>CAZTVT010000105.1:0-3166 GCA_964617175.1 uncultured Clostridium sp. | reverse complement strand
AAGTAATAATTGTTGTTTTTTTGTTTTTAATACAAATAGCAGGAATGCTTCTGTTATATACAACAGCACATGTTATTTATATGTATGCAAGAATTGTATATAATATTGCCAAAATTGCTACCGTATTATATATAATATATCATCATGATAGTGCTGCTTACAAGATTTCTTGGATAATATTTATAATGTTTGTACCAGTTGTTGGAATACTTGCATATATTCTTTGGGGTAGAAGTAAAATGAGAATGAAAAAAGAACTTGAACTTAGAAAAGTAAGAGTTTATTCAGAAAATTTACTTCAAGATTCGAAACCTATATTACAAGAAATAAAAAATAATGATAAATATAAATATAACCAAGTAGAGTATATGACAAAAATATCAGGTTATCCAGTATATAAAAATCATGGAGTAGAATATTTTGATATTGGTGAGAAATTTTTTGATTCGTTAAAGAAAGATTTAATAAAAGCCGAAAATTATATTTTAATAGAATTTTTTATATTAGAAAGAGGAAAGCTTTGGGACGAAATTTTCTCAATATTAAAGCAGAAATCAAAAGAAGGGGTAAAGATTAAAATAATAATCGACTCACTAGGATGTTTATTAAAAAATAACAAAAACGTGAAACAAGAATTAGAACAAGCTGGAATAGAAATTTATAAATTTAATCCTTTTTCACCAATTGTTAACGGATATATTAATTACAGAGATCATAGAAAAATAGTTGTAATTGATGGTAGGTATGGTTACACAGGTGGTGTAAATATTGCAGATGAATATGTAAATCTAATATCAAAGTTTGGTCATTGGAAAGATGTTGGTATAAAAATAGAAGGAGAAGCAGTATGGAGCTTTACAATAATGTTTTTGCGTACATTAGAAACTATAACTAAGAAAAATATAGATTATGATTGGTATAAAAAGAACTTTAAAGATTTAAAAAAGGCAAGCGGCTATATTTTGCCACTTGCTGATGGACCAGATAATAGAAAATCTCCAATAGAGAATACATATATTCAAACAATTAATTACGCAAAGAATTATGTCTATATGACAACACCTTATTTCATAATAAGTGAGCAATTATTAACAGCTATGTTAAATAGTGCAAGAGGTGGAGTAGATGTAAGAGTAATAGTACCTCATATTCCGGATAAAAAACTTGTGTACTTAGCCACAAGATCATATTATGAAGTATTATTAGAAGCAGGTGTGAAAGTATATGAGTATAAGCCTGGGTTTATACATTCCAAAACTTTTGTTGCAGATGATAATACATCAATAGTAGGAACAGCAAATCTAGATTTTAGAAGTATGCATTTAAATTTTGAAGATATAGTATGGACATATAAAACAGGTGAAGAAGAAAAAATAAAACAAGATTTTGAAAGAATGTTAGCAAATTGTATAGAAATTGATTTAGATACATGGAAATCTAGATCACGATTAACTAAAATAGCAGAAGCAGTTGTAGCTGCTTTTGCTCCAATGCTTTAGGGCTAACTTTGTAAAAAAGTATAGATAAAAAGCATAGGCAGATAAAAAGCCTATGCTTTTTATATCATACATTACAAATATTTTAGTTGAATCTAAAAATATAAGTTATTAACTTTAAGTCGAAATTTGCGATGAAATTTTCTTGACTTTTAATTTTAACGTAGTTATAATAGTTGTACGTGGAGAACACGTTTTAAATCTTGTGAATTTTCATTCTAAAGATAGTCAATTTCTTGGCATTCTACAAAGTTAGCCCACAGGTAATCAGAAAACAACGACAAATTAATATTATTTTTATTCTTTAAATTTTTATCGTTAAAGGAGTACGTTTTTTATGTCTAAAATTATTTCTTTTAAATTTAGGATTTATCCAAATACTATTCAAAAACAAAAAATTGATAACAATATAGAATGTGCCAGATTTGTTTATAATAAATTGTTAGATAGTAGAATATATGAGTATGGAAAATATTTACAATATTTAAAAAGATGCAAAAAAGTTGGAATAAAAAAAGATTCAAAAAAATTCTATAGCTTTTGCAAATTATCTTCGGTTACACAAATAAAAGAATCATATACGTTCTTAAAGAAAGCAGATAGTTTAGCACTATGTGCTGAGTATAATAATTTGCAAAATGCATTTAATAATTTTTTTCTAAATTTAAGAAAATTTCCAAAACATAAAGCAAGAAAAGATAAAAATAGCTACATAACAAGTTGTGTGAATAACAATATAAGATTTCAAGAAAATAAGATAAGACTTCCGAAAATTGGATTTGTAAAAATAAATTTACATAGGGAACTTCCGCAAAATTATATAATTAAAAGAGTTATTGTGATGAATGATAAGTGTGATAGATATTATATTGATATAGTAGTTGAGGTTGAAGATGATACAAAAAGTTCATATTTAAAGAATGTAGTTGGATTAGATTTTAAAATTGGCGATATTTTTGTTTCAAGTGATTTTGAAAAACCTAAATATATCATGCCATATAGAAAAGCTTTCGATAGACTAAAAAAATTACAGAATATTATGAAAGGAAAAATAAAATTTTCTAAAAATTGGTTTAAAATACTTAGAAAAATTCAAAATTTGCATAGAAAAATTAGTAATAAAAGAAAAGATTTTCTACATAAATTATCAAATAAATTATGTAGAAAATATGACATAATATGTATAGAAAGTCTATCTATGATTGATATAGCAAAGAAACTATCAAAAGGAAATAATACTTATGATACTAGTTATTATAAATTTACTTGTATGTTGAAATACAAATTAGAAAAACTTGGAAAAAAATTAATAAAAGTGGATAAGTGGTATCCATCAAGTAAAATTTGTAGTAATTGCGGTAATGTAAAAGATTTATTAAAATTAGATGAAAGAATATATAAATGTGATAAGTGTAAAGTTATCTTGGATAGAGATATAAATGCAGCAATTAATATAAGAAATGAAGGGTTGAGAATTTTTAATAATAAAACTTAGTATTTATTAGATTTAAAAATTTGCAAAGTTGCCCAGTCATAAGTGTGGAAAAGTGGAATATAATAAAGATATGAGCAATTTATTTGCGTATACAAAAAGTTCTTTGGAGATGATTGTTATGAAAGGAAATGATATAAATCAGTTTGATAGTTTATTTGAAGTAATAAGAAAAGAG
>CAZTVT010000104.1:0-3251 GCA_964617175.1 uncultured Clostridium sp. | reverse complement strand
AATATGAAAGCAGTAGCATATATGCTAGATACAGGAATATGGAGTAGTTTTAAGACAGAAAAAGCAGAATATGCAATAGGAGGACCAACAGTAGAGATGTTAATGGCATCATATAGTAAAAGTCATAATATAGATTATAGAGCAAGAGCAAATAGCGCTATAGGATATGAAATAAGTCAAGATGGAGGCGTAACTTGGAATAATGGTATTAGTGGAATGTTAAGTACAAGTGATAGCTTATATGTAATAAGTAATTATACTAATAATGCAACAGCAATGTGGCTGGCTTCGCCTTCTGATCCTTACAATGGCTGTGTAGTGTTTGTAAACAAAGACGGTAGTGTGGGCTATGGCGGCTCTGGCAGTAATGGCATTGGCTTCCGTCCTCTAGTTTGTCTAAATTCTGATATCCAACTTGAGGCAGATGGAGATGGATATAAGATAAAATAAGAGAGTGTGTAAAAATTTAAATATATGTATGTGTCTGACAGGCCTAGTGTCTGTCAGACACTCTTGAAAAAAAGGGAGGTAAATAATGAGTGTTGTAAATATGGCAAAGAATATAAAAGAAGTACATCCAGAATTTGTTGTGTGTTTTAAAGTAGGTTCATTTTACCATGTATATGGCAAGGATGCATATATAATGTCATATTTGTTTAATTATAATATAAAAAATGCAAAGGATAATATATCTACAGTGGGCTTCCCTAAAAATGCATTACCTAAAATAATGGCAAGACTTGAAAGAGAAAAAATTAATTATATATTAATAGATACAAGAAATAATTATGATGTCGATGAAAAATATGATAATAAAAATTTAAATACATATTCTGAAATTTTTGAAAATGCACAAAAAGTTGTAAGATTAAAAAGAAGAATAGATAGAATTGCTGAAAGCTTAATATTAGAAATAAATAGTGAAAATATAAAAGAAAAATTAAGAAAGATTGAAGAGATTATAGATGAAGATTGAAAAGTTTAAAATAATTCAATTTGTAAGAGAATTAATTTTAATGATAGATAAAGATATGGATAATTTTCCTAAAAAGGATATAGAAATAAAAAATAGAATAAGAAAAAATTCATATGATATCTTAGAACTTGTATATGAAGCTAATACTGCAATTGAAATTGAGTATAAAAAAAACTTATTACTAAAAATGCTTGCGAAAATAAAAGTTGTAGATTTTCTTTTGAATTTATCATATGATAAACAAATTATAACAGCAAAAAAATATTACAAATTTGGTAATAAAATGGATGATATAGTAAAATATACAACTGGATGGATAAAACAACTAAGTATCTAATCCAGTTATATATTAGGGTATGGTTGTATATGGCTGGCTTCGCCTTCTGCGGGTAACACTAACAATGTAATGAATGTGAACTACAACGGTAATGTGAACAATAACAACTATAACAATACTAACATCGGCTTTCGTCCTCTAGCTTCTAAAAAACTGTGGTTATTTCTACTAAGGTAGAATAAGAGAAGTTTTAGATAGAAACAAACCATATCCTTTAGTAGAATTTTAGTTTTACTATAAAATAAAAATAGATAATTAAATTTGTTAGTAAATTTAAAATTGAAAGGGAGTTTAATTTAGCACTATTTTTAAGTAGTACAATTTTGTGCTACTTTTTTCTATAAATTTTAGTTAATTTTATTAGTTTTTATTTTAAATAAATCATCTTTATTGCATAATCCTTTGTAACAAATAAGACTGGAAGTAAAACTATTTAAAGAAATTTTTTCTATATTATAAAGATAATATCTTTGTTTTAATTTACGTTTTACATTTCTATAACGAGCATATTCACCTTTTATATTTCTACCTAAAAATAAAAAATTATTTGTATTTTTAAATATTCTAGTTTTTTCATTTAAATATAATTTTTCTTTTGTTAAAAAATTTTTAATTTGTTCTAAACAAAATTTTAAATATTCTTTTGATTCATGAAAAAGTAAAAAATCATCTTGATATCTAACATAATATTTTATTTTTAGTTCTTCTTTTATAAAATGGTCCATATCATTTAAATAAAAAATAGCTAGAATTTGACTTGTCATAGAACCAATGAAAAGACCATTTTCATTACTATCTATAACATCAAAAACGATTTTTAGAGCATCTTTATCTTTAATTCTTTTTGTTAACTTCTTTTTTAATATATCATGATTAATGCTTGCAAAAAATTTTTTTATATCGCATTTTAAAATATAGTAGTTTTTATATTTTATTTTACATTTTCTGTGAAAATTTAAAGCAATATTTATACCTTTACTAGTTCCCATGTCTTTTCTACTAGCAACATTTACATCTAGAAGAGATGGTAAAATTGCTGGATAAAGTATAAACCTTGCAACTAAATGATTTACTACTTTATCTTGCATATTTTGACTTACTATTTTTCTTTCTTTTGGTTCATATATTGTAAATTTGTTATATGGACCTACAACATATTGTTTGTTTTTTAGAACATTATAAATTCTTGAAATATAAATATTTTTATATTCTTTAAAATGTGCAGCTTTTCTTTTGTCTCTAGTATTTTTACATACTTCATTAAATGCACTTAATATATTATTAAAATCATAGATGTTTTTGTATAAATTACTTAATCTTTTCATAATTATATTTTATTATTATAATTATAAATTTAATAGAGACATTTCTTGTCTAGTTTTGTCGAAAATATATTTTTTATTAAATACTAAAATTTTAAAATACAAAAACATATTATTTAGGAATTGTTTCTTGTATATATAAATGTATAGTTTAAATAATTAAAGTTGGTATTTTATTTTTATAATATGATATATTAAATATTGTAAAAATGTGTAAAATAGTATATAATAATTAAAAAAAGAGGGATTATATGAAAAAAATTATGTTTGTTTGTACTGGTAATATTTGTAGAAGTGCGATGGCACATGGTTATATGCAAAAAAAGATAAATGATAATTACGATAATAATAATTATTTGATTTCATCTTGTGGTACATATGCTATTACTGGTGACAAATCTACTAATAATGCAATTTTAGCTATGAAAGAATATGATGTAGATCTAAATAATCATAGGGCTACAAATATAAACGATATAGATATTGAAAATTATGATTTAGTTTTATGTATGACTACAAGGCATAAAAGAAATGTACAGGAATTATATCCAAAGTTAAAAGATAAAATTTACACTTTAAAAGAATATGTAAATAACAATATAGAATATAAAGATAT
>CAZTVT010000103.1:0-3278 GCA_964617175.1 uncultured Clostridium sp. | reverse complement strand
TGGCTCCCACTGTAGGGCTCGAACCTACGACCCTGCGGTTAACAGCCGCATGCTCTACCGACTGAGCTAAGTGGGATTATATAAAAAAATTGGCAACCCCATATTTTCCCCTAGATTCTCATCTAAAGTATCTTCTGCATCATAGGGCTTAACTTCTGTGTTCGGTATGGGAACAGGTGTACCCCCTATTTCATCGTTGCCAATATCTTTGTAGTGTACCTTAGCACACTCAAAAATACATAATGTAAAAGTCTTCCGCTTATACTTCAGCTAGAAAATTCTTCCTTCTTTTTCTTGGTCAAGCCCTCGACCTATTAGTACTGGTCCGCTCAATATATTACTATACTTACACTTCCAGCCTATCTACCAAGTAGTCTTCTTGGGGTCTTACTGAATTTCTTCATGAGATATCTCATCTTGAGGTGGGCTTCACGCTTATATGCTTTCAGCGTTTATCCCTTCGGAACTTGGCTACCCAGCTATGCATCTGGTGATACAACTGGTGCACCATCGGTTCCTTCACCCCGGTCCTCTCGTACTAGGGGCAACTCCTCTCAAATATCTTACGCCTGTGATAGATAAGGACCGAACTGTCTCACGACGTTCTGAACCCAGCTCGCGTACCGCTTTAATGGGCGAACAGCCCAACCCTTGGAACGTACTACCGCTCCAGGATGCGATGAGCCGACATCGAGGTGCCAAACCTCCCCGTCGATATGGACTCTCGGGGGAGATAAGCCTGTTATCCCCAGGGTAACTTTTATCCGTTGAGCTCTGGCATTTCCACTCACAACCATCGGGTCACTAAGTCCCGCTTTCGCGTCTGCTCGACCTGTCAGTCTCGCAGTCAAGCCAGCTTACGCCTTTGCACGTCATCACACGATTTCTGACCGTGTTAAGCTGACCTTTGAACGCCTCCGTTACTCTTTAGGAGGCGACCGCCCCAGTCAAACTGCCCACCTGACACTGTCCTATTACCAGCTTATGGCAACTAGTTAGATTCCAAGTAAAAGAAGGATGGTATCCCAAAGGTGACTCCTTAAGAACTGGCGTCCTTAATTCACAGTCTCCCATCTATTCTGTACATCTCTTACCTAGTCTCAATATCAAGCTACAGTAAAGCTCCATGGGGTCTTTCTGTCTTATCACAGGTAACTAGCATCTTCACTAGTACTACAATTTCGCCGAGTACATTGTCGAGACAGTGCCCAAATCATTACGCCTTTCGTGCGGGTCAGAACTTACCTGACAAGGAATTTCGCTACCTTAGGACCGTTATAGTTACGGCCGCCGTTCACTGGGGCTTAAGTTCAGTGCTTCACATCGAAACGTTTACACTTCCCCTTGACCTTCCAGCACTGGGCAGGCGTCAGCTCCTATACTTCATCTTTCGATTTGGCAGAAACCTGTGTTTTTGCTAAACAGTTGCTTGGGCCTTTTCTCTGCGACCAGTATCTCTACTGGCTCCCCTTATCCCTAAGTTACGGGGTTAATTTGCCGAGTTCCTTAACAATGCTTCTCTCGTTCGCCTGAAAATTCTCTTTCTTCCTACCTGTGTCGGTTTACGGTACGAGTACCTCTATGCTCCTATATCACTTTTCTTGTCACCTAATTTATCTACTTCGCTACTATTCTTTCACTCCACCTTGCGGTACGAACTTTTCCATTTGCTCGCTTAGACTCCTTAGATGCGTCATGATATATTGTATATCGCATTTCGGTAGTGCAGGAATCTTTTACCTGCTTTCCATCGACTACGCTGCTTTAGCCTCGTCTTAGGTCCCGACTTACCCTGGGCGGACGAACCTTCCCCAGGAAACCTTAGGTTTTCGGCGGCACAGATTCTCACTGTGCTCTCGCTACTTATTCCGGCATTCTCTCTTGTATTTCGTCCACTACTCTTTTCAGTATAGCTTCTTCCTTAATACAACGCTCCTCTACCACTTAATACTTTACGTACCAAATCCAAAGCTTCGGTATGTAGTTTAGCCCCGGTAATTTTCGGCGCAGGCCTACTTCGACCAGTGAGCTTTTACGCACTCTTTAAATGAATGGCTGCTTCTGAGCCAACATCCTGGTTGTCTATGAATTCCCACATCCTTTTCCACTTAACTACAATTTTGGGACCTTAGCTGTTGGTCTGGGCTCTTTCCCTTTTGACAATGGCACTTAGCTGTCACTGTCTGACTCCTGTTCTTACACACATGGCATTCAGAGTTTGATAATGATCGGTATTCTGGTAAGAACCCTCACATATTCAGTGCTTTACCTCCACATGCTACTAAACAAGGCTAGCCCTAAAGCTATTTCGAGGAGAACCAGCTATCTCCGAGTTCGATTGGAATTTCTCCGCTATCCACAAGTCATCCGAATCCTTTTCAACGAATACCGGTTCGGTCCTCCACTTGATTTTACTCAAGCTTCAACCTGCTCATGGATAGGTCACTCGGTTTCGGGTCTACTGCATGATACTCATTCTTCGCGCTTTTCACACTCGGTTTCCCTTCGGCTTCATACCTTACATAGTACTTAACCTCGCATCATACACGTAACTCGCCGGACCGTTCTACAAAAAGTACGACATCGCACCTTAACGTGCTTTGTCTGCTTGTAAACATAGGGTTTCAGGTTCTATTTCACTCCCCTTCCGGGGTTCTTTTCAACTTTCCCTCACGGTACTGCTTCACTATCGGTCACCAATTAGTATTTAGCCTTGGCCGGTGGTCCGGCCTGCTTCCGACAGGATTTCACGTGCCCTGCCGTACTCTGGATTCTACTCGTCCTTCAAACCATTTCGTATACGAGACTTTCACTCCCTTTGGTTTGCTTTTCCAAAACAATTCTACTATGATTCTTAGTAACTTATTGTAGTCCTCAACCCCAGTGGTATTTCTACCTCTGGTTTGGGCTTCTCCGATTTCGCTCGCCACTACTTTCGGAATCAATGTCTTTTTCTTTTCCTGGAGTTACTTAGATGTTTCAGTTCACTCCGTCTCCCTTCTCATACACTATGTATTCATGTATGGATATCAAATGCTTTACCATTTGATGGGTTTCCCCATTCAGATATCTATGGATCGATGGATATTTGCTCCTCCCCATAGCTTTTCGCAGCTTATCACGTCTTTCTTCGGCTTTTGGTGCCTAGGCATTCACCCTACGCTCTTACTAGCTTAACCTATTTACAGAATTTTCTTGCTGTTTTCTCTAGTTTTTTTTGCTTGTTACTTTTACATTATATATTTTTCAATGTGCTCTTTTTGAATGTACTTTTTACA
>CAZTVT010000102.1:0-3345 GCA_964617175.1 uncultured Clostridium sp. | reverse complement strand
CTACAAAAAATTATTGGAATAATAATTTACTTATTTATACTACTTTATATTTATCTACTCATATCAAATCTATTATATAACCTTAAAGGATCTATATACAGAAATTCTAGCATATTTGCTATATCCATATTCTTTTTAGTAGCGTTATATTTACTTAGTAAAAAAGGATTTAACGCTACATTTAGAATAGTTGGATATACCTCATTTACAATTGTACTATATATAGTTTTTTTATTTATAATGTCTATAAATAAAATAGATATAACTAATTATTTTCCAATAATGGGAAATGGTGCAAAAGATATATTTATAGATAACTTATTGAATACAGGTATTTTTATACCACTATTTTTGTTATCTTTTTTTGGTGGAAAAGTTTCACATACAAAAAAAAGAAGTGTATATAAAAATTTTAATAAGATTATGATAATATTTACTTTTTGTTATACTTTATTAATATTTACTTTTATAGGTACTGTTCCAATAGAGATAATATCTTCAAGATATACACTTCTTCTTGATTTATCATCACTTATATCACTTACACCTATGTCTTTAAAGCTAACACCTATAATGGTATTTGTATTTTCACTTTTGATATTTATTTCTTCAACGTTTTGCCTACTTTGTGGATTATACAATATTGAAAGATTAAATGTCGTAAAAGACTACTCAAAATATATACTACCAAGTATAATTATACTTGTAGTTTTATTTTTAATACCTCTACCATTATCATCTTATAATTTGTTACTTAATATATTCTATATATCATCAACGTCTATTACTTTTGCTTTTCCGTTAATTACTATTATAATATATTACATACGAACTAAAGGTGGTAGAAAGAAATTTAAATATGATAAAAATGCGCCAGATTTTATAGAAGAGGTAGAGTAAAATGAGTAAAAAAGATTATGTTATAGAAAAAAAGAAAAATCCATTTTTTACTATTGTAAAAATAGGAGTAATAATTACTATATTAATATCAATGATTGGACTTGAAAATTCTGTAAATACTAATAACTTATGTTTTGCCAATATCATAGGTTTAGATAAATCAGAAAATAATCCTAGTAATTTACTTGTTACATTTCAAATTATAACGCCCAAAATGGAGTCTAGTAATTCTGTATCTACAGATAAAACCCTTGTGACTTCTATAGATGAAAATTCTATAGACATAGCTGTATCAACCCTTCAAGACTATATAAGTTCCAATATTGAATTTTCTAATTCAAATGCAATTATAATATCAGAAGACTTAGCTAAAGATGGAGTTCAAAGGTATATATCCACAATATCAAGTAATTTAGAATTTAATAATAACATGTATATACTAATCTGTGAAGGTAAAGCTCAAGATTTTATTGAAACATTAGACAAAAATGATTCAATAAATCCTACCTCATACTTTGATATATTGAAAAATGCTGAGGAAAAATCTAGTTCTGTAAAATTTGTAAACTTAACAGAATTTTCAAATTTATTGTTTACAAGCAATGCTACACCATATGCCCCAATTTGTAAAATAAATAATGAAAACAAGGAAACTTCTAATGAAAATCAAGATAATGAAGATAATAAAGATGAAAATGAGCAAAAAAGTGAAAATTCTACTTCAAAAAAAAGTTCAAACACTGTAGATAATACATCAAGTAATAATCAAGACCTTATTAAACAAAAATCAGATATTAACATAGAGATAGGTGGAACAGCTATATTTAAAGATGAAAAATTAGTAGGCAAATTATCTTCTGATGAAACTGCATTTCATATAATGCTAACTTCAATATTAAAATCATATACTACAACATTGGATGTTAACGAATCTGAAGACAATGCAATTAATAACCAAACCTCTTCTTCTAATGTAAATATTACTCAAACAGGAAAAGCAAAAATAAAAGTTGACACTAATGGAAACAGACCTAGAATAGATATAAAGATTCCTCTAAATATTGTAGTTTTAGATACTCCTGCTGGTGAATATGATTATTTAAACAGTAATTATGTATCAAGTGTAAAAAAGAAGGTAACAGAAGTACTTGATAAAAAAATGGAAAATTATATAAACAAAATACAAAAAGAATATAACACTGATCTTGCAGAATTTTATAAATATAGTAGAAAAAATTTTTTAACAGCTAAAGAATATAATGAATATAATTTTAAAGAAAAATTTAAAGATGCTAAAATTGATGTAAAATTCGATATTACTTTTAATGATGCGGGTCTTAATTTAGAAAAATAAAGCAGTAATAATATGCAAAAAACTTGGTTAGTTTTACATAACAACTTGTTTTTTGCCAAAAATATGGTATAATTTAAACAGTAAAATAAAAAAATGCCAATATTACTATTAATTTTTTACTTAAGGAGGAAATTTCAATGGCAAAAAAAATTATATCATTAATATTTATAGGAATTATTTCACTTTCACTTTTATGTGGATGTAGTGATACTATTAAGTTAGAAGATGTTACTGAAACAAAAACTGGAAAGTACGAAGTGTACTATACAGCTTCTGATGAGGAGTATCTTAGATTCATAAACGATTTAGATGAAGAAAAATACGAAATCTTCGACATAAGCCATTCACGTACTTATTGGTATGTAACTTATAAAGTAAAATAATAACATCTCCCCTCTTAGAAAAATTTTAAGAGGGGATTTTTTTACGTATATTCAATTTTTTGTTATTTTTAAAAATATTGCTTTTTTCGACAAAAAATAGTATAATATTTACATGAAAACAATTATTGTAGAAGATTGTAAAAAAGAAATGTATATATCTAGTTATATATTAAAAAAATTTCCAAATCTTTCAAAAGGAAATTTATTTAAAGCTTTAAGAAATAAAGATATAAAAGTAAATGATAAAAGGATAAATAAAGATGTTGTCATTAACCAAAATGATAAAATACAGTTATATATATCAGATAATATATTATTTAAACTTCCTCAAAAAATAAACTATATCTATGAAGATAAAAATATTGCTGTAGTATTCAAGCCTCAGGGTATACTTTCAAATGATGAATATAATACATCAGAAGAACCAACATTAGATGATTTAGTAAAAAAAGAGCACCCTGAATATATAATATGTCATAGACTAGATAGAAATACTGCAGGTTTAGTTATTTTTGCTAAAAATGATATGGCGTATACTTCTATTTTATCTGGTTTTAAAAATGGAAGTATAATTAAAGAATATTTAGCGTATGTTTCCGGTTCTAATTTTAAAAGTAAAGAAAACATATTAAATCAATACATACTGACGGATAAAAATAATGCTATTTCAAAAGTATATAACAAATGTGATAATACAAAAAACAATTT
>CAZTVT010000101.1:0-3356 GCA_964617175.1 uncultured Clostridium sp. | reverse complement strand
CAAAATCTGAACTCAACTATTATTTTTTTTTGGACTTTTTTTACAGCCCCTTTTTCTATTAAAAAATTATAAAAAGTATTGACAATTTTAAAAAAACTGATATAATTATATTTGTAACAAATGGAAGAGTGTCCGAGTGGTTTAAGGAGCCAGTCTTGAAAACTGGTGATGTCGAAAGGCACCGTGGGTTCGAATCCTACCTCTTCCGCCATTTTTTTATAAAAATGACTTATTTATGGAGAAGTACCCAAGTGGTGAAGGGGACAGTTTGCTAAACTGTTAGGTCTCAATAGGGGCGCGAGGGTTCGAACCCCTCCTTCTCCGCCATAAAATAATAATATAAGAACTTATATGGTTTGTCAATATACAAAAACAGGCATAAAAGTTTTATAAAGCAACGGTTATAAATGAACTGTTGCTTTTTTGATAAAAACTATAATTTAGAATGAAGTTGATTATAAAAAAATAACTTGTTATGTAAAATAAAATAATACTATATTAAATTTAAATGGTTTTAATTACTGCTTAAATTGTGGACTAATTTGAATTTAGTAGAATATACATGCTAATACTCCATTACTTGTAGTGAGACAATTTATACTAAAAAATTATGTGAAATGTAATTATAAAAAACATTGTATAATTTTTTCATATATGATAATATAATAAAAGTAGAATTATATAAGTATGCAAAGTAAAAATATTGTTAATAAAAGAATCAAATTATTAGCAAATTTAATTGTAGGATTAGTAATTTTCTTCATATAGGAGTGGGATATAGATGAGTATTGTAATAAGTGATAAGACAAAGAATAGAATATTACAATTTATAGATGACAATGCACTAGAAAGCTCATTTAGTTCTTCATTTATAGAAAAGGCATTACAAGATTTAGAGAATAATAACGAATTAAACGAATATGTTGCAAGAAAAGTTTTGGAAGAGATATATGAAATAGGAGGAACTGTAAGAGATGTAGTAACTCCAGACAAAGAGTTTGAGGCAAGATTTGAAGAAGCTTTTATGGCTTATGATGAACTTCCTAAACCAGATGACTATGGCACTTTTGAAAACAATGACTTGAGTGAAGAACAAATAGTACAAAGTATTGAAAGCTGTTTTGATTTAACAGAGTTATATGATGAATTTGATACGGCAAGAGATACAAGAAAAACGGCTCAAGAAGCAATTAGCTCAATAGAGTTTTTGAATAAAAACGGTATTGAAGTAAGTCCAGAAACAAGAGCAAAGCTAGAAGAAGTAACATCAAGATTACAAGGATTATTAACACAAGAAACAACTGATGTAGCTTCATTACAAGAAGAAATAGATGGCTATAACGATAGTGCAATGGAAGTATGGGAAAGTTTTCTATCTGACCCATCAAGAGATGGTGGAGATGAAAACTATGTAATACATAATTTTACAAGTGGACAAGTTAAAGGTGAGTTTAGAGATAAGTATATGTCAACATCTCTAATAACAAAAAATGCTAGGGGGATATATGGTAGTTCTGGATTTGGATATATTGTAAAACCAAAACATATTGTTGCGGCTGACTCAAAAGATACATATACAATAAATAATAGCCATAATGATAGCAGAGTTACTATTATTAAGCACCCAATAAAGTTACCGCAACAGATTGAAGCAGAGATGATGGAAACTTGTAAAAGTGTAAATGGAGAAATATTAAATTCAGACAAAGCAAGTATTTACTCTGAAGTTGTTGTAGATGAATATGAAATAGAAGGCATATTCTTGATGACAAATGGAGAGAAAGAGTTAAATCCACATTATAGGGAAGCAGTAGAACTTGCTAAAGAAAAAGGTGTTCCTTTTAGAAATATAGATATAGCAAAAGATAGAGAAGAACAAGGACTTGACCCATTAAGTCCAGAGATGAAAAAGGGGCTTTGCAGAAGAGTATTATTTACATATTGTAAGAATGAGCAGTATGGAGTACAAGAAGGCAATTATGCTAAATTTGCTAGTGAGTTTATAGAAAATAATTATGAAGAGTTTGCAGAAAGATTTTTGGCAGTAAAAGGACAAGAAGGATATACAGCTGAAGATATAGAAAAGTCTTTTAGAACAATGATACTAGATAATGCTGTTAAGTCTAAAGATGGCATACATATATTTGATAAAGAAAGTATATTACATTATCAAGGATACTTTTTAGGGAAAGTTACAGAAGAAGAATTTAAGTATATCGTAAGTAGTAGATATGATTTAAGCAAATGTGAATCACTAGAAGAATTTAAGGAAAGATATGCAGAGTTTAAGGATAGAGTTGTACAAAGCAAGTATTTTGATGAATCGCAAGAATATTTAGATGAAATGTTTGCAGGAAATGAAGCTTTAATAGGAAAGAATTTATCTGATGAAGAATTAGAACAAATATTTAATTCTGAAGATAGAAGCTTAAGTGGAGTAGTAAGTTATGTACAAGATAGAGATAAAGAACAGATAGAGGCAACTGTTCCTGAAGATATAATAGAAAATGATGAGTCTATTGTACCTATAGTAGAAGAAAAAGTTATAGAAGATGAAATGCATATTAATGAAATTGATAATATTATAAAACCAGATAAGCAACAAGATACTATAACACAGTCAGAAACTAAAGCGGTTGAAGTAGGAGTATCTTATATAAACGATTTTGCCGAAATAGTTATAACAGAAAATAATGGAATTATACAAAAAATACCAGAATCAAATGTACAAGAAAATACTTTAAATTCACAATTAACTTTTATGCAAAGGCTAGCTAAAAGAGTGTCTTCAAATAGATTTTTGATCAAATTACCATTTATGAAAAAGTTTGCAGAAAAACAATTAAAAATGCTACCTGAAGCAAAACAAGAATTTAAAAATGTGGATATTGTGGATAACAAAACTAACAGTTTTATAAAAAGTTTACAAGATTTGAAAAAAGATGATAAAGAAATTGCTTCAATTTTTGAAGAACAAGATAAAATAAAAGATATACAAAAAAAGATAAAAAGAAAAGAAAATACTTTACAAAAATAATACAATAATATATTTAGATATTAAATGAATTTTAAATATATTTAAATTTAATCTCTTTTTCTAAGTCTAAAGTTGGTCTAAAAAAATAAACTTTTACTAAAGTACACTCAAGTTTAAATTTCTTAATACCAAGAAAATTAAGAAAGCTTGTAGATTTTTCAAGTATAAAAATGATAAAGATAAAAAAGGATGAAGAAAATATAGAAATGAATATAATATATGAAAAAAAAGAAAAGCAAAAATCAGAAGATAAAAATGTGGTATAATTATATGAATACATATATGCATAAGGTGTCAAAGATGGTAATAGAATATGCAA
>CAZTVT010000100.1:0-3418 GCA_964617175.1 uncultured Clostridium sp. | reverse complement strand
AAAATTCTCCTTTGTTAAAAATTTAAGTATATATTATAAGCTTCCTGTAATATGTAATATCCTTAATAATTATTAGGAAGTCATAATTTTATTAATTAATAAAGTGTATATGATATATTTCGTAATATATTATACATTATTTTACATAAAAAGTCAAGAAAAATTTAATATTGCTTGCAAATACTATTTATTTTATGTATAATATATAAATATAAGGAAGTGTTGAAATTGACGGAAGAAACTAGACTTAATATAGTTCAAGAAAAACTTGGATATAGATATAATGATGTATCATTATTAAAATTAGCTCTTACTCATAAATCATATGCATATGAGAAAGGGATTTCAAGTAATAATGAATATAACGAAAGAATAGAGTATCTAGGAGATGCTATTTTAGAACATATAATATCAGAAATGTTGTATTTAGATGAAAGAATATATTCAGAAGGTGAGATGACAAAGAAAAGGGCTGCTATGGTTTGTGAAACATCTTTAAGTATGGCTTTAAAACAGACAGGAATTCATGAATATATATATCTTGGAAAATGTGAATCAAATGGTGCAGTAGAAAAAAAAGATGCTATAATAGCAGACTGTTTTGAAGCAATTCTTGGAAGTATATATTTAGATGGTGGATATGAAAAAGCAAAAGAATTTGTACTTGCTAAGCTAAACAAACAAATAAAAGAAGTACTTTCTGGAAAAGATTTTAATACAGATTATAAAACTAAATTACAAGAAATTTTACAAAAAAATGGAACTGTAAAAATAGAATACAGGCTTTTAAAAGAAGAAGGACCAGAACATAATAAAACATTTAATGTTGAAGTTTTATTTAATGGCAAAAGAATAGGTGAAGGAATTGGTAAAAGTAAAAAAAGTGCAGAACAAGCAGCAGCATCAGCTGCCATTAAAAGAATATAATTTAAAACTTGATTTAAATCATATATTAAAAAATATTTTAAACAAAGAAGATCAGTATACCATCCCTATATTTATACCTCATCTTGGATGTAATAATGAATGTGTATTTTGTAATCAAAGAAAAATAACGGGACTTGATAGTAGTGTAACAATAGATGATGTAGAAAATATAATAAACGAATATTTAGAATATTTTAAAGATAAAGTTAAAGATAAAAAAGTAGAAGTAGCATTTTTTGGAGGTTCATTTACTGGAATACCAATACAAAAACAAGAAGAATATTTAAAAGTTGCAAATAGATATTTAAGAGAAAAAGTAGTAGATTCAATTAGAATTTCTACAAGACCGGATTATATCACACCTAAAATTTTATCTATGTTAAGAAAATACAATGTTGGAACAATAGAACTAGGGGTTCAATCAATGGATGATGAAGTGCTAAAAGCTTCAAAAAGAGGACATACAAGCCTAGATGTTATTTGTGCTTCAAGGCTTATACATACATTTGGAATTAATTTGGGAATTCAAATAATGATAGGTCTTCCTAAAAGTACCTTAGAGAAAGAAATTAATACTATAAAAAAAGTATTAAAGTTGAAACCAAAAGTTTTAAGAATATATCCGGTATATGTGTTAAAAGAAAGTAAGTTATATGATATGTATTTACAAAAGAAGTATATTCCTTTAAATTTAGAAGATGCTGTAGATAGAGTATATAACGTACTTAATGAATGTAGAAAGACTGATGTAAAGGTTATACGAATTGGTCTTCAAACAACTTCAGAGATAACTGCTTCAAATACAGAAATTGTAGGACCTATATGTGATAATTTTGCTGAGTATGCTCTGGCAAAAATCGTATTAGAGCAAATAGAAAAATATATTTGTGATAATAAGTTAAATAATGTAAAAGATTATAGAGTAATTTTAAATGTTACAGTTCCTAGTAAATATATATCTGTAGTTGTAGGTCCAAAGAAGATAAATAAAATTTATTTAAAAGAAAAGTATAATGTAGTATTAAAAGTAAAGGGAGAAGTTAAGTGAAAAAGGTAATTTTTGTAGCTAGTTCAGGTGGACATTTAAGTGAAATATTAAAATTAAAAGAACTTTTTAAAGAATATGATTATTTACTTGTTACTGAAAAAACAGAGATAACTAGTAAACTAATAGATAATTATAACATGGAATATTTAAAATATGGACCTAATAAAAATAAATTTAAATATATAGGCTCTGTAATATATAATATGTTTAAAAGTATAAAGATATTAATAAAATTTAAACCAAGTACTGTATTATCTACAGGTGCACAGGTTGGAGGAATAATGTGCTTTTTTGCAAAATTATTAGGTAAAAAAGTTATATATATTGAATCCTTAGCGAAAGTAAATACTTTATCTACAACTGGAAAAATGGTTTATCCATTTGCAAATAAGTTTTATGTGCAATGGGAGAATTTATCTAAAAAATATAAAAAAGCAGAGTATATTGGGAGGTTAATGTAATGGTATTTGTATCTGTTGGTACTCAAAAGCAACAATTTACAAGAATTTTTCAAATGGTAGAAAATTCTATTGTATTAAAAGATGATGAAATAGTAGCTCAAACTGGTAATACAAAATTTGAAAGTAAAAGAATAAAAATGTTACCTTCCATTGATAATAACAAATTTAATGAGTATATAAAAAAAGCTGATTTTGTAATATGTCATGGTGGAGTAGGTACAATCTTTAACGCACTTGAAAATGGTAAAAGAATTCTTGTTGTGCCAAGACTTAGCAAATATAAAGAACATATAAATGACCATCAATTGGAAGTAGCTGGGCAGTTAGAAAAAGAAGGTTACCTTGTTTTATATAAAGATGGAGAAGATTTTGATAAATATGTGAACAAATTAAAAAAATTTAATCCTAAAAAATATGTTTTAGACGAGAAATTTCTTGATATATTAAGAAAAGAGATATAAAAAATTAATAAAACGCAAATAATAATCACAGATAAAGGTGATTTAAATGCGTTTAAAAAAATTAGAGAAAAGTCAAATTAAGTTAATGCATGTTATATTAGATTTAATATATATGGTATTAGGAGCTTTT
The DNA here is from genome assembly GCA_964617175.1 of uncultured Clostridium sp. Taxonomy (GTDB): domain Bacteria; phylum Bacillota; class Clostridia; order TANB77; family CAG-465; genus CAG-465. The sequence goes on along the minus strand of CAZTVT010000100.1, from coordinate 391 downwards.
TTAATAGCGATAGGAACAAACTTGTTTTTGTTACCTCATAAAATGACAACTGGTGGAGCTAGTGGTATAGCCACAATATTTTATTATTTATTAAATATACCAATGGGGTTAACTATAATGTTAATAAATATTCCACTATTTATATTTTCTATAATAAAGCTAGGAATAAAATTTAATTTAAAAACAGTTTTTACTACTATAATATTAGCTCTATTTTTAGAGATATTTAAGTATGGTGGACTAATTAAGCTAAGTAATCTTGACTTGTTTACATCTTGTGTTTTTGGCGGTGTTATAGTTGGACTTGGTCTTGCAATTGTATTTAAAGCTGGAGCTAGTTCAGGTGGCTCTGATTTATTAGCACAACTTATATATAAACTTACTAAAGCAC
>CAZTVT010000099.1:0-3462 GCA_964617175.1 uncultured Clostridium sp. | reverse complement strand
TGTTACAAAAATATGTAAAACAAATACTTGAATTGTCGTATTAATGTCATTAATATTATCTAAAACATTTTTTATTTTATTGACTTAGATATATATATATGTTAAAATATATTTATATGTAAAGAGGTAGATAAAATGAAAATAAAGAAAAAAGAAATTATTATTTTAGTATTATTTATTATAGTTGTATCTGCAGGTGCAATTTTTATAAAAAACATGATAAGAGATAAAAAGCAAGAAAAAGAAATAGAAGCTTTAATTAATGTAGAATTTAACGGGGCACCTAGTAGTAATACTGCCGCTGGAGCAGGTGAACAACAAACAGTTGATGAAAAAATTACTGTATCTGGAAATACTATAGCTGTACTTCAAATACCATCTCAAGGAATAAAAGGAGTAGTAAAAGAAGGAACAGATAATCAAACATTAAAAAATTACATAGGAATGTTTAAAGGAGCTGCTATGCCAGGACAAGTAGGAAATTTTAGCGTGGCTGCACATAATAATATTTATACAGAAATATTTAGAAATTTAAACAAAGTAAACATTGGTGATGAAGTAAAAGTAATAACAAAAACGGCGACTTATACGTATAAAATAACATCTAAGCAAACAGTTTCACCAACTAGCATTGAAGTTATTAATAATTCTGACAAAAGAGAAATAACTTTAATTACTTGTAACTATAACGCTAGTGCAAGAATTGTATTAAAAGGCGAATTGGTTTAACAACTTTAAAATTAATTCAAAAAGATTACATAATTTTGTTGACAAAATGTAACATAAGTGATATAATATAATTGTAGAGTAAAAAAAGTAATAAACGATGAATATATATAGAAAAAGTAGGAGGAAAAGAAGATGAAAAAAATGAAGAAACTAAGAAGCAAAATATTCGTAGTTTTAGGATTATTTGCGCTTATGATAGCAGATTTAAATCCATTCTTTGTAAATGCAGGAAGGGAGAACCTTGCGTACTCGCATAGTGCATATTTGCCAGTAATATTTGATAATTTACATAACAATTATCATGAATATGCAATATCAACAATAGGAGGAAACCAAGCATATTGTATAGATTATGGAGTAAGAGCGCCACTTGAGAAATCATCATTATCATATATAAAAACAGTAAGATCAAATAAATTAGTATCAGTAATAAGTAATGGATATCCAAACAAAACAGTAGCACAGCTTGGAGCAATAAGTGTAGATGCAGCATATTTAGGAACACAAATGGCAGTATGGCAAACAGTAAATGGAACATCTTACACAAAAGGAAAATCTTTTGATATGAATAAAATCCAACCTGCAGCTGGATATACAGATTTAGTAAACAATGCAAAACAAGTAGCAGCAAACATATTAGCAAAGAGCACATATAATCCATCAATAAAAGTAACAGGTGGAAATGTAGACTACGATAGTTATGTAGAAATGAACAAAATAGGACCATTCAAAGTAACAGTAGTAGACTATAATTATACAGTGTTTGAAGCAAGTGTAAGTAATGCCCCAAAAGGAACATATGTAGTAGATAAAGATAATCATATAAGAAGTACATATAACAAAGGCGAAGATGTATATGTATTAGTAGATAAAAATGTAAATCCAACAACTGTAACATTAAATATAAAAGCAACTGCAAACGAAAGAGTAGGAGTAATATATGGAGCAAGTGGAAATACATTACAAAATTATGTATTTTTAGATTTTGAGCAAAAGGAAATAAGTGCTAGTAAAACATTTACATGGGAAAAAAGAGAAGGAAATATAGAGATAGTAAAAGTAGACCAAAATGGAGCAAGTGTAGAAGGAGCAGAATTTAAAGTAACAGATGAAGCTGGAAAACAAGTAGCAAAAGAGAAAACTAATAAAGATGGAAAAATAACAATAAAAGGATTACCAATAGGAAAATATACAGTAGAAGAAATAAGTGCACCAGAAGGTTATATAATGAATTCAGAAACTAAAACAGTAACTGTAGAGACAGGAAAGACAGCAACAATAAAAGCTGTAAATGAAAAAATAATAGGTGGACTAGAGATATTAAAAATAGAAGAAGAAACAAAATCACCTATTGAGGGAGTAGTTTTCGAAGTATATAACAGTAATAAAGAGACAATAGGAAAAATAACAACAGGAAAAGATGGAAAAGCAGTGCTAAAAATAGATAATATGGCAAATGGAACATACTACTATAAAGAAGTAAGTGCACCAGCACAATATATAGTAGATAGTAGCATGAAGGAATTCAAAATAACAGATGAGAATAAAATAGCAAAAGCAACAGTAACAAACAAAAAAATAACAGGAAGATTAGAGATAACAAAACTAGATGATAGCAGAGTTGCAATAGAAGGCGTAAAATTTAATATTTTAGCAAGTGACAAAAAGACAGTAATAGAAACATTAACAACAGATAAAACTGGTTATGCAACAACAAAGAAACTAGATAAAGGAACATACTATTATCAAGAAGTAGAAGTACCAGATGGATATGTAAAAGATGAAGAAATCTTTGAATTTAAGATTAATGACTTAAATGAAGTAGTAAAAAGAGAAGTTATAAACAAAAAAATAACTGGTAAATTAGAAATAACTAAATTAGATGATACAAGAGTTGGAATAAAAGGTGTAAAATTTAACATTTTAGCAAGTGATAAGAAAACTGTAATAGAAACATTAACAACAGATAAAACTGGTTATGCAGAAACTAAGAAATTAGCTAAAGGAACATACTATTATCAAGAAGTAGAAGTGCCAGATGGATATATAAAAGATGAGGAAATCTTTGAATTCCAAATTAATGAATTAAACGAAGTAGTAAAAAGAGAAGTTATAAACTACAGAATTAAGGGAAGCTTAGAAATTACAAAGGTAGATGAAGATACAAAAGTCCCAATTGAAGGCGTAAAATTTAATATACTTGATTCTAAGAAAAAAATTATAACAACAGTTACTACAGATAAAGACGGTAAAGCTACTGTAAAAGATTTAGTAAAAGGAACATATTATTATCAAGAAGTAGAAGCACCAGCATATTATCAATTTAGCAATACTAAAGTTAAATTTGAAATAAACACTAATAATGAAATTGTAAGAAAAACTGTAACAAACAAGAAAATTACAGGTACTATTGAAATAACAAAAGTTGATGATGCTAAACAACCAGTTGAAGGAGTTGTATTTGAAATAAAAGATGAACAAGGAAATCTTGTTGATACAATAACTACAAATAAAGATGGTATAGCAGTATCTAGTAAACCTTTAGTAAAAGGTATATACACTTATCAAGAAATCTCTGCTCCAGATGGTTATATAATGGATTCAGATGTATATAAATTTGAAGTGAAAAATGTTAACCAAATAATAAAGAAAACTGTAAAAAATGAAAGAGTTAGAGGATTTATTGAAATAACAAAAGTTGATGATAATAACACTCCAATTAAAGGAGTAAAA
>CAZTVT010000098.1:0-3493 GCA_964617175.1 uncultured Clostridium sp. | reverse complement strand
CGCCGTGGCGGTTCTGCGAATTATACTAAATGAATATTGTTTCGCGTTGTTCGGGTGGCAACCGCTTAAAACGTATGAAAAAAAGGACTATCTCAACGAGATAGCCCTTTTTTTTTGACGGCAACAGCGGATAAGAAGTAGTCAGCTTTCTATCCTCGGTCTCAATGGCTGTTGCGAGAACCTTATTGGCTCGTGGCAAGTATTATCTTACCACAGAGCCGATACAAAGTCAAGTATGAATTTCAAAATGTTGAAAAGGTGGTGGAAAACTGTGGATAATGAGACAAAAAGAACTTGTAGTGAATGTTCTTACTTTCATATGGTTGTATGCGGCTATTTCGACCAATACGCTAACGCCGATGATTATGCCTGCGGTCACTTTTACGATGAACCCCCTGATTACGAGTGTGAGCCTTGACCTGCTGGTCTTATTGGACGTGGCGCTCCCCGCCTTGATAGGCGGGGCGGGGGGGGTGGTAGACCGCAAGCCCAAACATCACCGACCCGCTTTGCCTTTCTCATCAGCGCCGCCCGCAGGCGGCAAGACCTTTTAAAACGGCGGGGGGCGCGGAGCGCACCCACCCGAGCGGGAGACCCCGACAGGGGCGACCGCGAGAGCCCCCCGCCGTGGAGCGGAAGCGGCAAAAAGGCGCGGGGAGGGGGGAACCGCGTGGGGCGAGGAGGGCGAAGTGCAGAGGAGGCGCAGGAGCGCTGCGATAGCAAGCCCCGCACGCCGACGACCGAGCCGACGAGCCGAAGCGAGCGAGCCGAGCGAAGCGAGAGAACGACGGAGCGAAAGGCAAGGGGCGCGATAGCGCCTTGCGAAGCCCTTGCCGATAGACGACGGAGTGAACAACGCGGAGCGAATAGCGAGCGAACGGGCGGAGCGGGGGGTGCCCCGCACCAAGCCGCGTGAGCGGGCGCGCAGGGTGCGAAGCCCCGCAGGGCGAGACACCCGATAAAGGAGCGCGGGAAAACAGCCCAGTGGGCTGTTTTAGGGCGCGACGGAGGAAGCGCCCGCCCCAAAGCGACCGCGCGCATACCTTTGCTGGTTCTTGACGTAGGGCGCAGCGGGGCGAGACCGAGGAAAGAACGCCCGCCCGCCTTGCTACCCCTCGCGGGTGGCTAAAGGGCGGGCAAGTGCATACTTCGGCTTGTCAAGGGCGGCTGTGCCGTTCATCTCGACCCTTGACAAGCGCGCCTCCCTGATAATTGCCTCCCGCGCAAGCGGAGTTATCCGCTTGGGCTTGTTTCCCTCTTTTAGTAGAGACTTAAAGATTATATATACTTGACTAGGTAACACAAAGCGGTAGTTTGTGAAAATTCCCTATGAAAAAGACTTCCGAATTTGCTGGGATTCCTCTTTCCGAATTAAAGCGCCGCGCTGAAAAATGGCGTGATGAATATCTCAAAAAGGCTCACGAGATTACCGACCCTGTCGGTTATACCATACCCCAAGCTGAACCTTATCACCGTATCGTGCACGATACGTGGAGCGTATATGCCTACGGTACGTCCGTAAAGGTTGTCTACATCAAAGCAAGGTACAACTCTTACCGAGAGGATAAAAAGCCCATATACGAGCTTACAGAGGACGAGAAGTGGCAACGCAACCTTAAAAAGTGGGCAGACGAAAAGCAAAAAGCAAAGCTTAAAGCCGCTCAAGCGGCTGATACCGAATTGCAAAATCTACGTTTTTCGCAGTCCGTCGCACGTTCTAAAGCCCGCGTTTTTGAGCTTGCCGATTGCAACGAGTTTAAATATTTTTGCACGTTCACACAGGACGAAGAAAAGCGCGACCGTTTCAATCTTTCCGAGTTTCGCAAAGATTTTGCAATGCTCGTCCGCAACCTCAACCGAACCCGCCCCGAAACCGAAAAAATCAAGTATCTTTTGATACCCGAACAGCACAAAAATGGTGGGTGGCATATGCACGGACTTTTAATGGGCTTAACGCCTGCAGATTTGCGACCTTTTGAGCTTTCGGAGTACATACCCGAGCGCATTAAAAAACAGATTAGAGATGGTACACAAGTGTACGATTGGACGCGCTACAGGCGGGCTTTCGGCTATTTCACGTGTACCGAAATCAAAAGCCGTGAGGCGTGCTCACGGTACGTCACAAAGTACATATCAAAAGACTTTCAAAAAGGAGTACGCGAAAGCGGGGAACACCTCTTTTTTGCAAGTCAAGGGCTTAAAGGACGAGAAGCTATAATCAAGGACAGCACCGAGCGGTGTTTCGTTGAAGATTGGGACTTTGAGAACGATTACATTAAGGTTAAGGAATTTAAGCTTTCCGACCTCAAAAAATATACCGCCGAAAATTGAGTTTACAATTTTCGGAATGTTGAAAGGAGCGCGAAAAATGCGCAGTGAATGGATACCCAAAGGCGATTTTGAGCATATACTCGCGGCACTTACACCTGAAAATAGACTCGCGTGTGAGGTCTCGCTCGCGACTGGTTTAAGAATAGGTGACGTTCTGGCGCTGACCCCCGACAAGGTGCGGAAACAACGTTTTACAATACACGAACAAAAGACAGGGAAAAGCCGTACAATAAGGCTACCAACAGAACTTGTCGACCGCTGCCTTTTATGCTCTGGTCAACACTATGTTTTCGAACATCGATTGAACGGTCGTCGACACCGTACACGGCAAGCCGTTTTTAAAGATTTAAAGCGCGTTGCCGACCTTTTCGGGTGCAAGAAAAATATCACGCCTCATAGCGCGCGCAAGGTGTACGCCGTGGAAGAATTTGAACGGAGCGGCGGCAATTTAAAGCGCGTGCAGCGGTTGCTTAATCATTCCGACGAAGCCGTGACAATGCTTTACGCTTGCGCAAATATCGTTGGAAAACGCAAGAAATTTATCAAAAAATGACCGAAAACGAGCATTTATATAATAAAATGGCTCAACTTGTAAAATTTTACAACTTTAAGCTTTGCGAGGATGACGGCGCGCTCTGGGAACTTTTGGTTAAGCTTGTTAATAGTGATAAAGTCCTTTCCGAACGTTACGCAGCCGTGTCACTCCGAAATGAGTATATTAGGCTTTCAAAAGCTAAACAAAAACGCGCTGAAATCTTCACCGAGTACGGCGAAAATAACGGCGCGACAAGTCCCGATATCGATTTAAGGCTTGATATTAAAGCGGCTCTTTTGCGGCTTTCCGACAAGGAACGCGACACCGTGCTTATGCGGTATTATTGGGGCTTTTCCGTTGCTGAAATTGCGGCATTGAACGGCGTGTCTCGGCAAGCTGAAAATAAGCGGCTCAAAATTGCGCTTGACAAGCTCCGCGGCTTGCTGTAAAATTATACTCGTTGAGACCTCTAAGTTTTCAAAAGGAGTATAAGCCCCGAATAGCGCGAAACTAACATTTAGTACCCGTAGGGCTTGTAATTCGCAAAGGGAAGCCACGCCCTAAGTGCGGTACGCCGTGGCGGTTCTGCGAATTATACTAAATGAATATTGTTTCGCGTTGTTCGGG
>CAZTVT010000097.1:2797-3497 GCA_964617175.1 uncultured Clostridium sp. | reverse complement strand
ATACTCTAAAGTAAAAGTAATTAGAGATGAAACTGGTTTAGCTGTTGATTATGAAATAGAAGGAGATTTTCCAAAATACGGAAATGACGATGATAGAGTTGACCATATTGCTGTTGATGTTGTTAAATTATTTATGGGTAAATTACAAAAACAAAGAACTTATAGACACTCTGTTCCTACACTTTCAATTTTAACAATTACATCAAATGTTGTTTATGGTAAAAATACTGGTAGCACACCTGATGGAAGACGTGCTGGTGAGCCTTTTGGCCCAGGTGCAAATCCATTACATGGTAGAGATTCTCACGGAGCTTTAGCTGTGTTAAACACTATAGCAAAACTTCCTTATTCTCATTCAGAAGACGGAATTTCTTATACCTTCTCTATCACTCCTGGAACATTAGGAAAAGATGAAGAATCACGAGTTAATAACTTAATTTCTTTATTAGATGGGTATTTTGTTCAAGACAGTCATCACATTAATGTAAATGTTTTCGACAAAAGTCTTTTACTAGATGCAATGGATCACCCAGAAAAATATCCTCAGCTTACTATAAGAGTTTCAGGTTATGCAGTTAATTTTGTAAAATTAACTAGAGAACAACAATTAGATGTGGTTCACAGAACTATTCATGAAAGAATTTAAACGGAGATTTTTATGGAAAATTTAAAAGGAAATATACATTCAGTTGAAACTTTT
>CAZTVT010000097.1:256-2787 GCA_964617175.1 uncultured Clostridium sp. | reverse complement strand
TACTGTAGACCGGTCCTGGTATTAGGTTTGTTGTTTTTATGCAAGGTTGTCATTTACAATGTAAGTATTGCCAAAATCGTGATACTTGGTCTACAGATACTAACACTTTAGTAACAGTTTCAGAATTAGTAGAAGAAATAAATAGATATGAAAAATATATTAAACTTTCAAATGGTGGTGTAACAATTTCAGGTGGGGAACCTCTTTTACAAATTAAGTTTTTAATTTCTCTTTTTGAGGAATTAAAAAAATTAGGTTACCACACTGCGATTGATACTTCTCGGAATGTTTTTTATAAATGATGATGTAAAAAAATTGCTTAGTTTAACAGATTTAGTTTTATTGGATATTAAGCATATAAATCCGGAAAAGTGTAAAGATTTAGTTGGAGTTTCTAATAAACTTGAATTAGAATTTGCAAAGTATTTAAGTGATAATAATATTGCGATTTGGATAAGACAAGTATTAGTGCCTGGATTAACAGATAACGAGGAAGATTTAATAGAGTTAAGGGATTTTATTAATTCACTAAAAACTGTTCAAAAAGTAGAACTCTTGCCTTACCACAATCTTGGCAAAACCAAGTGGGAAAATTTAGGGTTAAATTATGCTTTAGAAGATATTAGAACTGCAACAGACGAGGATGTAAAACGAGCAAAAGAAATACTAAAAATCAACTAATTATTTTAATTAGTTGATTTTTTTAGTTTAATTTTATTTGTAAGGAAAAGGAGGTTTACCTTTTCCCTACGTTTTGGGGTGATATTAATATAAGTCTACGCCTTGCTGTTTACGCGTGTATTATAAGTATATAACATTAAATGGAAATTAAAAATTTTTTTATTTCACCTTATATTTCTCATATTTATCACAAATATTGAGTGTAGATTTATTGTGTATTGCTTCTACTGGTAAAATATACATTCCTAAATCTTCTGTTAATATAAACAATTCATCTATGTTGGTTTCTATTACTGTTTTGTAAGTAATACCTTTTGTTCCTCCACAACTTTTTAATGCCACTTGATAATTTCCATATTTAGTTTTACATCCAGTTGATTTTACTTGTACTCTTTTTATTAAATTATTCTTATCAGCTATCAAATCATAGTCTTGTGTATCGTTTAATGGAATTGATACTGTATATCCATTAGAAGCATAATATGCAATTGCTATGCCTAAACTGGTATTACCTTTTTCTTTATTCGTTGTAAAATTCATTTTGTTCTCCTTTGTCCGAATTTATGTTTGTATTATATTGTTTATTTTACTTTTTGTCAATTACTTTGCCGAAAAATCTTTTTTTACTGGACAGACTAAGGTATCAGCCTCTAAACAAATATTATATATTTGTTATATATTGGATGGATTCGGCAAGCCGCGTCGGGAAAAAGGTCCACTGGACCTTTTTCTTCTCCTCCTTTTCGAATCCTCCCATCCAAAATCATAAAAATAATCTCATAGTTTTCACTATGAGATTATTTTTATGGTGGGCAGGGATGGATTCGAACCATCGTACTCGTATGAGAACAGATTTCTTACTACTATAGTTTTCACTACCATTTTTAAATGTTTGTAGTCTGGACTTTCTCTTTATCTAAATTAGATACCAGGTATAAAGTCTCTACACTCGAGAATTTCTTCTCTAGCTCGGGATTATCATCAGCTTGTCTCTGTTAAGACTTCCCCGAATTAGCCTAGTTTTCACTATACAATTGCTTGTATAGGCTGCAATTTCTGACTTTTTTAAATCAAAGCCTACAGTCTGCCGCCTTTAGCCACTCGGCCACCTACCCATATATTAAAAAAAATTGGTGCTCCCTCAAGGATTCGAACCTTGGACCAACCGGTTATGAGCCGGTTGCTCTGACCAACTGAGCTAAGGGAGCATTTCTTAACGCGAGATTTATTATAAGATATTTTTTGGAATATGTCAAGACATATAGTCAAATTTTTTTATTTTTTTGTTATATTTCAGCGAGTAATTGAATTTATATAATAGTTGGGCGCAATCATGCGCCCCTACACCATTTCAATATATTTCATCTATTTGTGTTAATTTTGCATATTGTTCTTTTGGAAATTCTGTATCATATGGAACATCTTCAAATATTTCTGGCATTATTTGTTTAAAGTGTAATAATAATGGAATCATTAGCTGTCTTATTGATGGATGTGTATGGCTTGATGCTCTTAAAGATAATATATGCTTCCATTCTCTAATATTTGCTGTCATTGTTACTTCTGCTGCTATACTATGTGGTAATATCATTCTTAATTGGTCTGGAAGTGCTCCTAAATTTGACATTTCTATATAGTCTTTTTCAATATTTTCGCAAGCATCTTCCCATAATTTATAAAGCTTGGTTCCTTCTTCCATATTACATGGCTTTATAAATTTTAGCTCATTGCCAAATTTATCTTTTCCATAATTGCAATACCTTGTACTTTCAATTGAAAATGATGCTATTCTATGTCTTGTTATATCTTTATATACGCCCAAATCACAATACATCCTAATTGTTACTTTT
>CAZTVT010000097.1:0-246 GCA_964617175.1 uncultured Clostridium sp. | reverse complement strand
ATAATGTTTTATATGATTCTTCTGTAATTTTTCCTTCTGAGCGGTAACAAGTTCTACACGCTCTTTCTATGTTTTTCATTATTTGCGTTCCATCTACTTTTTCTACTTGTATATATGGGTCTACTATTTGCATTTTTTCCTCCTTATTTGCCTGTAATAAGCAAAATTTCTTTCTTGCACGGGCAGGGGTGGAACCCTGCCCCTACGTTTTTATAAATATTATTCATTTTAATATATTTGTAAAGC
>CAZTVT010000096.1:0-3522 GCA_964617175.1 uncultured Clostridium sp. | reverse complement strand
AGTAATGATCTTTTTATAGCATTCTTTTGATATACGCATTTCAAAATCATCTGTGTTTCGATAAACTTGGTGCAGTACCTCTCGAAGCGCTTCTTCGTTCGTCATTCCGTATCACCGTCCATTTTTGCGCCGCAGTTCGGGCAATAAGGTGATATCATATTCGGCGTTATTTCATATCCACACTGTGGACAATGCGGAATGTCGAATTCGCCATATGTCCATTCCCCGCACTCGACCTCAACCACATCGGCGGCAGGTTGTTCGTCAATAGTTCTTTCAACCTCTATAAAGATATCGTCAATATCTGTGCAGTCGCTTATATCAATGCACTCAATGTCATTTAGTAGCTCGTCTTTATCTATGTATTCAGGCATTGTTTTCACGCTCCTTTAATGCTTGTTCTGCTTCTTTATAAGTGAAAAATACTGTTTCGTTTACAAAATATTCATAAGAAGTCCAAGGTTCTAATCTTAATCTGAAGCCTTCGGTAGTGTAAATAATATCCTTGACCTTTCTTGCTTTAATATCCCCAGAAATTGTAGTTTCATAGACAATATCGCCTATCTTACAAGGAAGCTTTACCCATCCATCAGCAATAATTGCATCGGCTAAGAAACGAGTATTCCATGTAACATTATATTTTCTAAGAAGTTTATACATTTTATCACTGATACTATCCATTCTCTCCTCTACTCTCTTTCAATTTTACCTGTACCGTGGCTACAACAGAGCCATTTGAAATTCTATCTTCGCATAAGCTCTCAACAAATGCCTTCACGTTAGAAACTTGGTATTTTCGGTATGTTTTAATCAGCTCACCTTTCAGATTTCAAACTTTCTAATGAACTTTATATAACTGTTTGCTGCTCTCTGAGTGACCGATTTTCGATTTCTAATTTTTCAATCTCTGACTGTTGGCGGTTAATAAGGTTAAGAGTATTTTTAAGTAATTCAAGACTTACGTTGTCAGCAGAAAAACCGTCAACATATTCAACAAGGCGTATTTCGTTTTCCAAAGCCTTAATAATCTCGTTGTCAGCCATTGTTAATCAACCTCGCTTTCCTTTTCTTCTGCCGCTTGTTGTTTTCTGATATATTTAATCTTCCTGTTTTCCTCGCACCAATAGTCAGAGCCGTGATTTCGGCAAGTTGCGTCAATCGCTTTTGCTCCTTTGTATTGTTTGCGTTTTTCCTTGCCGTGCTTTATTGCTTTGTTTAGGCTCATTCTTCAACCTCGCTTTCGAGCCATTTAATACGTCCTTGTTTCAATTCCATAAATTCTTCTTCGGAAAGCGTCGGCGGGAATTGGCCTAATTCAATACAAACCGCATTAAGACATGCTAAAAACCATGTTGAAATTTGTTCTGTCATTTCCTCAACGCTCATATTTTTGATTCGTTCATAATTGGTCATGTTCATTCCTCCATAGGTTCGTTCCAGCAATCAGAGCACCTATCACAACAACCGTTCAGACGCTCGCCGTAAAAATATTTTCTGCACAAATTCCACGGTATTGCGTTGTTATCTTTTGACACTTTCGGAAATTTCTCAAGGAAATCATCGGCATAAGTCTTTGGCGGGTGTTCATCACTCCATTTTTGGACGATTTCTATTGCCTGTTTTGGGCTTTTAACCCACAATGCGTCACCAGAGCAACAATCATCTAACGGGCAGCGTTCACACTTCTCCTGTGCATCGCACATTCTTTCTAACTCTGCTAAATAATCAATCGTTTTGTTGCAATCCATCGTTATATTTCTCCTTTTTACACCCTTCGATAAGCATTGAGATACCAATATCCCTTTTGATTTTTATAGCAACTTTCGGCATACACAATATCGCCTTTGTATAACGGAAGTGCGTTGTAGATAGCCGCAGATATTGTTAACGACGCCTGTTTACCCGTGCCCAAGCTTTGCGTCGTTACTTTATAACCCCACGGCGTATTATTTTTCCCGCGCATCGGAAACATATCAAGTATCAATAACTTTCTCCTATCCTCTTCGCGCCCCGTCTGAATACCAACATATCCAAGATAGTCAATACTGTTCTGAATCTTCACTTTAAGGGTCAAATCAGGGACATTGGACTCTCGAATCTTTGTCTCGCAAGCGTTTAAAAGTCCGTCCATGTCGGTTATTGTATAGGATTTAAGCTCGTTTCCCTTAACGCCCCTATCCGTCGCATAATCTGAAATGATATCCGTAAGGAAGCCGATAACCTTGGATTTGCTAACAGATTTTGCAGTTCCGTTCTTAAAGAATGAGTACACCTGTACAAGCTTCAGCAGCTCTCCCATGTTCCCGAACTCTTCAAAGTAGCCAATTTTAATTAGGATATCGAGCTGTCGCATATCAATAGAGGTCTTCGAGAGAGCCTTAAGAACCTCCATAAACGATTTTCCTTTTACCTCATCATATATGTCATAAAGCTCGTTTGCGAGAGCCGCCGACATATACTTGACACTCGTAAGCCCCTTTGCAATCTCAGCTTTTTCTTTATTGAAGTAGAACCTATCTTTTGACGCGCCAAAGCGAGGTGGCGTCACCTTAAACCCATATTCGTGTGCGAGTGATGTGCCCCTCACAACATCGTCCTCACTCGCGGCGTTATTAAGAAACGCCGTTATAAATTCGCAGGGATAGTAGTAGCGTAGATAAGCACACAGATAACCTATGAGACTGTATTCGGTGGCATGATTATCACGAAACCCAACATTTCTGTTGGCGCAGACTATATCTTGGTGGCAACCACTTTTACCGCAATCGCCACCCCACGCGCTTCGAGACTTAATTGTCTTAGCCTCTACTCTACTCACTTCTTCGTTACAAGTTTTCTTTGTAACTATGCTTTCGATAGTCGTTACACCTTCGGTAATATTTCTATTACTGCTTGGCACGGTATTACCATATCCATATAGGACTTAGGTTTTCTTACCACCTTAGCCTTTCAGCTTAGTTGACCGTTTTCACGCGGATGGGCAAATCATTTACCCAAAGGAGTACTCGGAAGCGTCCTCAATTACCTTCAAGAAGGTTTTTGCGTCTTTCTCAGCCCCCTCTCTTGGCTTGTCAGAATTTTTGCAATACCCCTCAAGTATCTTAGGCATTGCCTTTTCCAACCTCTCAGCATCCTTACGGCCTATTGCTCGTCTAACATTATCCGCTTCACTGCCTGATAAGCCACATATCTGTTGAAGGAACGCTATAATATCTTCTTGGAATATCAAATATCCTAAATTATTCTCAAGAAGTTTGTCAATTTCTTTTGTCGGATTTTTATTGGGCACCTTATTCATTAGCTTATCTCTATATGAAGCACCCGACGGGCGCACCGCCGCAGTTATAAGGTTCATATCAAAGATTGAGTGCGGAACAAACTTTTTTAACATTGAGAATGCAAATGGTGATTCCATCTGAAATATCCCCACAGGACTTCTTAACATATCAGCCCAAACTTTTTGGTCATCGAAATTTATCTCGTGCATATGCGGATATGGAATACCCGCCAGTCTGCAAGTTT
>CAZTVT010000095.1:0-3589 GCA_964617175.1 uncultured Clostridium sp. | reverse complement strand
TAGCAAGAAGTTCTGAATTTGTTAGATTAGATTCCCCTATAATTTCCAGTTTCTCATAAGGTCTATCATCAGGTGGTAAATATTTTATATTTTTAGCCAATCTAAAATTTTCTTAGATAGAAAAGCAAATATAATCATAAATATTACACCACAAACACTAACCTTACACCAAAATCCTATTGTAAATTGCATAAAGCTAATATCAATTGTCACAGGATTTTGAAGTCCAAAAGCTCCACCAATTGAAAGCCAACTTAAGTAATTTATACCTTTTAAAGCATCGCCTACAGCGACACCTACAATCATGCCAAGTATGGCACAAATAACAACAATAGTTTTTTTCATTTCTATCTTTCCTTTCCTTAATTTTCAAACACAACCTATATGGCATATATTATATAACTTTTTGTTCAAAATTTCAACCTGAATATATAAATTTAAATAAATGTGAAAAAATACAAATAAACGACACACAAATTTGTATGTCGCTTATTTAAAATTTTATAACAATTTTTCCATCAGACATTTCCGAATTAACTCCATTTTGAATATTTCTACTGTTTAAACTTTTCATATTAATGTTTGCAGCAACTTCATCAAAGTTTTTATAAAGCAAAGTTTCTTGTGTATCTTTTATATATATAGGTATCATCTCAATACTTTCTAGTTTAGTTTCATTATTAAATATTAAATTAAATATATAACTTGATTTAGTTGTTTCATATTCCAAATCAGTCATAAAATATCCAGTTGTATAAATAATTGGTTTACCATTATACAGTTCTATAGGTTGAATTCCTATAGCATGAGTTCCCATAACAAGATCTGCTCCATTATCTATAACAAACTTTGCCATATCTTTCATTTGTTCTGATACACCAAATGTAGCCTCTCCTTTGCCCCAATGTATATCTACTATAACAAAATCAGCCATTTTTTTTGCTTCGTTAATATTCTTTTTTATATTATCCTCATCATATATACTTATGTTATTTCTATCATAGTTTGACTTTGTTCCAATAATTACAGAATTTGTTGATACAACAGCAATTTTCTTGCCGTTTTTTTCAAAATAAACAGGCATATCCTTTTTTCCTGCAACAAATATTGAATTTTTCTCTAATAAATTTTCTGTATTTTTTATAATATCACTAGGAAAATCTGTAATGTGGTCATTTGCAATAGATAAAGCATCAATACCTAATGCATTAAATGCACTTAAAATATTTTTATTTACTAAATAATCACTTTTAGCATCCTCTATTTTTTCTAAGTTAGTTATGTTAGTTGCAAGATTTGCATATGTAAAATCTGTCTTTTTCGTTGTATCATATACATCTTTAAACGCGAGTAAATAGTTATATTCTATTTTTTTTGTAACTTTTCCCCCCATCATTATTTCACCTAATATCATAAGTGAAATACTATCTGTATTTTTTATATCATCTAGTTTATCTTGACTACTTTCCATATTAGTATTTGTTTTGATAGTTTCATCTTCTTCGTTACTATTTAAATTACTACTACTTTCATCATCGCTTTTAGCAGTATATTTTATTGTTGACTTGTTTGCTTTACTTTTTAAAAGCATAAAACTTACAAAACTAGTTGTAACAAGTACAATTAGGATACAACATACAAGTATTAGAAGATTTTTTAATTTTAAATACTTCCTAACATTAAGTCTTTTTCTATTAAATATAATTTTACGGGAAGTTGTTTTCCCCATAAACCTTCATCTCCTTTAACCTTAACTTTTATATAGTTTGGCGTATATCCATACAAATATCCATCACTATATGATTCAAACAAAACATTTACTGTTTTATTTAAATATTTTTTCATATATTCTTCTTTTATTTTTTTACCAAGTAAAATTAATTCTTCACTTCTTTTATTAGCTACATTTCCATCTACTTGATTTTCCATTTTGGAAGCTCTTGTCCACTTTCTCTTTGAATATTTAAACACATGAAGTTCATAGAACCCTATTTTATTTACACCTTCAATAGTATTATTAAACTCTTCGTCAGTTTCTCCAGGGAAACCAACTATTATATCACAAGTTATTGCAGGATCTTTAAAATATTTTTTTAATATTTTTACTCTATCAAATAAAAATTCTCTTGTATAATGCCTATTCATTCTTGATAACACATTATTGTCTATACTTTGTACTGATATATGGAAATGAGGACAAAGTTTTTCTATTTTTGACATACGTATAATATTTTCATCTGTAAGGATTCGCGGTTCTAATGAGCCAAGCCTTATTCTTAAAAGTCCATAAATTTTACTTATCTCTTCTATAACATCAATTAAATTTAAACTGTTATCTAAATCTTTACCATAAGATGCAATCTCAATTCCAACTAAAACAACCTCTCTTACACCACTTTTTACTAAAGATCTTACTTCTTCTTTTATACTATCTATATCTCTGCTTCTAACTCTACCTCTTAAGTATGGAATTATACAATATGAACAAAAATTATTGCAACCATCTTCAATTTTTACACTTTCCCTAATATTTATACCAATATCTAACTTTTCTTTTTGGACATATTTTTTTACTTTTGATATATCACTTATCACATATTTTATATTTTTTTCTTTATCTTTGGTATCATTCTTAATTAAATATTTCTCTACATATTTTATTACTTCTTTTTTTTCTTCATTTCCAAGTATTAAATCAGCATTAGATATTTTTTTTATATCATCTTTTATTTCTTCTGCATAACAACCAACTAAAACAACAATACCACCTTGTTTTTTTGCTCTACTTAGATATTGTCTAGTTTTTCTCGTAGACATATTTGTTACAGAACATGAATTTACAACATAGATATCTGCTTTTTTATCAAAATCTACTATATCGTATCCTTTATCTTTAAATTCTTTTATCATAATATCTGTTTCGTACTGATTTACTTTACAACCAAGTGTATAAAATGCTACTCTCATCATTTTCCCTTCTTTAACTATTTTCTATCAATTGTTATTACTTTCCTCCACTAACAAATGAATTCTAAAGCAATATCAGGATGTGCAAATGTTCCTCCGTCATATTTTCCTCTTTTACTTACAAAACCTTTAGCATTTGTAATGCTTATCCATCTTGAAGGACTCATTGTAAACGAATTATTTGCCGAATCATTTTTAAACTCGCGAGATTTAGCTAGTTTAAAATCTTCATTAAAAAGTTCCTCCCATAATGAATAAAAATCAAATGAACTTTTATTGCTCATCCACTTAATAACAACATCTCCTGGATTATCAGGATTTTTATATCTTGCCAAATCAGTTAGTGAAATATAATCTATATTATTAATTCTCATTACATTTATTAAATTATCTTTTACATTCATTTTAGTTGTAATCTTATTATTCATATATTATCCTTTCATTTTCCATAATTCTTTTAGATACTATTTTAGTATTTCTTTCATTATTTTATACACTGCTTTTCCTGTATTTTTGCATTAAAAACATATTACCCTATTATCTGCATAGTTTACTATTTTTATAAATTCATAGTACACTTTTATTGTTATTACATCATTTTTTATCTTTTATATACCTGTAA
>CAZTVT010000094.1:3140-3609 GCA_964617175.1 uncultured Clostridium sp. | reverse complement strand
ATTGAATGGGAGTAGGTGTTTAATATGAGTAAAGAATATATGATTATAATTTCAAAATCCCCAAATCAAAAACCACATATAACGAAAATTCCAAATAATTTAAAATATATGAAAAATTTGGTAGGTGGAAATATTGAAGTAAAAAGATATGATGATGTATTAATAATGTATAATCAAAATCAACAAGATATAAATTTAAAGGAAAATAGAGTATTTGATGATTTAAAACTTAAAGGGAATGTTTTAATAACAGGAAATAATGAGATTGATGGAGATATAATATCGCTTAGGAAAAAGCAATTAGTAAAATATATATCAAATATAAATGGTAATAATAAAGATAAGGAAAAAGAATTGTGAAGAATAAAATTATTACTTTTAGTGTATTAAGTATTATTATAATTCCTATAACGATATATATAAGCTACTTTTTAGAATGTATGTTAAATTCTAAAAATATTGAAAGTAT
>CAZTVT010000094.1:0-3130 GCA_964617175.1 uncultured Clostridium sp. | reverse complement strand
GAATATGATAAATTTTAGTATATTAATTCAAGCATTATTTATGGTGCTTTTTTTTATGCTTGTTTTTATATCGAAATATGGAGTATTTAAGTCGGAGACATTGAAAGTTACAGATAATATTTCTATACCTAAAGTAAATGGTCAAGTACAATATGGAACAAGTAGATTTGCAACCGTAAAAGAATTTGATAGTATTTATGAAAAAATTAAACTTGATAAAAATAAAGATATATTAAATTATAATATTAATAATGGTGGAATAGTAGTAAGATTTAAAAATAACTTAAAAAATGAGGAAATATCTATTGTAGCAGATAATAAACATACTTTATGTTTAGGAAATACAGGAGCAGGAAAAACAAGAAGAATATTAATAGAAAGTTTATGTACTTTAGGACTTGCAGGAGAGAGTATTATTGTATCTGATCCCAAAGGAGAATTATATCAAATGACATCTGATTTTTTTAATAAACTTAATTATGATGTAAATGTATTAGATTTTAAAACTCCTGAAAAGTCTAATAGATATAATTTTTTACAACCAATAATTAATGCCATAGATAATAATGATATAAAAAAAGCAGAAGATTTAACTTGGGATTTAGTAGAGTGCATTGTTCAAAAATCAGGAAGTAATACAGATCCTTTATGGGAAAATGGAGAGAAATCCATAATTGCAGGTAGTATTATGACTGTACTATTTGAAAATAAAAATCATGAAGAATACCAAAATTTAACAAATGTATATGCATTTATATCTAATATGTGCCAGACTGATGAAAATGGATATATGCCACTATCTAATTATATAGAAAATCTATCAGAAAATAATCCGGCAAAGAGAATTTTTTCGATTGCAACTATTGCTCCAGAGAAGACAAGGTCTAGTTTTTTTACTTCTGCACTTGCTACACTAAGATTTTTTACAAGTAAATCTATTTATACGATGACTAATACTAGTGATTTTATATTAGAAGATATAGGAAAAAGAAAATGTATAAGGTATATTATTCTACCTGATGAAAGGACAACTTTTTATAAACTTGCAACATTATTTGTAAGTCAGCAATATCAGTCATTAGTAAATCTTGCAGATGGCAGAGGTGGAAAATTAGAAGTAAGAAATAATTTTATATTAGAGGAGTTTGGTAATTTTACTAAAATTGCTAATTTTGAAAATATGCTTACGGTAAGTCGTAGTAGAAATATAAGATTTAGTATGTTTATACAATCTTTTTCACAGCTTGAAACAAAATATTCAAAAACAGTAGCACAAAATATTATGGATAATACACAAGTGTGGATTTATTTAAGGACATCTAGTTTTAATACAGCAGAAATTATTAGTAAAAAAATTGGAAATTATACTGTATCAGTAAATAGTCAAAGTAATTCTTTTAGTAAAAATAGTAATAATGTTAGTGAATCAATGAGTTTAGCAAGTAGAAGTTTATTAACTCCTGACGAAATTTTAAGATTTGAGAATCCTTATGCTTTAATATTACAATCAGGACAATTTTCTGCTAAAGTAGAGATACCTGATTTGTCAAAATGGAGCTTTAATAAGATACTTGGACTTGGTAATGAAGAAGACAACAGACTCATTAGAGAAAGAGTAGAAAATAATAGAAAAAAACTCTGTATAGAAGATATAAAACTATGGAGAATTTGGGAAGATTACAAATATTAAGGGGGGATGTTTATGGATATAAATAGCTCAGTATTAGTTACAGGAACAGTAAATTTATTAAATGATTTAATAACAGCACTAACAGTAATATCACTTCTTATTACTATAATAATGTCTATATATTATTTAGCAAGAAAATCTACTTGTGAAGAACAAGAGGGGAAAATGCTATCTAGGAGATTACTTGTTACAATAAGTTGTTCTGTATTAATTACATTAGTAAAGATTATTATTCAAGTAATAACAAGTTATTATACATAGAGGTTAGTATATGGAGAAATTAATAACTAACCTTTTAATAGCAATTATTTCTTCGGCTGATAATACGGTAAATTATGCTTTTGAAAATATGATAGAGATATGTTTTAATGCAGAAAAATATTTAACAGAAATGTTAACAGTACAAGTATTAGACTTTTCAGGTCTAAAGAAGATTATATTATCTTTTGCTATTTCACTTGCAATATTAAAATTTTTAAAGAAAGGTGTGGAAATGTACTTGTCTTGGACAGAGGGAAATAGTGATACTCCTATACATATATATGTACTTTATTTTGTAAGAACAATAGCACTTATTTTATTATTTCCTTATGTATATGATATTTTTGTAAGTGTATTTAAAAATTTCTCTGATCAACTTCTAGTCAGTTTAAATGTATCTACTCAGGAAAATTTAATAAAGAATTTAACTACTATATCAAGCGTTGGACTAGCTACATCAGTATTGGGATTAATTGAACTTATAATGTTAATACTTTTATATATACAAATGCTTATGAGAGGAGTTGAAATGTTTGTATTAAAAACTTCATTTCCGATTTTTTGTATAGGTTTATTAGATTCGAATAAAGGGATATTTGCACCATATATAAAGAAATTCTTTCAAAATACTTTTACTGTTATAATACAAATTGTACTTGCAAAGATAGTAATTCTATTAATGTCATCCTCACAGTTAATAGTTGGAATAGCAGTACTTCTTGTAGCACTTAGAACACCAAAATTCTTGCAAGAATTTATGATACTTGCAGGAGATGGCAGAAGTGGGATATCTAATACAATTCACACAGTTTCAAAAGCTATAGAATTGAAAGGACAATTAATAAAAAAATAATGAATACAATAAATAATTTAATAAGTGCTTTAAGAATATATATTATTCCAACAGCTTCTATTTTAAGAAGTATATATTGTTTAATAAAGATAATGTATGAACAAGAAGAAAAGAAAGTCTATATACGAAGATTAATAAATACAGTAGCTTTTCTTATAATATCAGAGCTTGTGTTTGTTATAAAAGATGGGATTGAATATTATTATTAACTTTACTAAATCTTGTGATTGTGATACAATAGGCTCATTAATACATTTTAATTTGTGGAGGTATATATGAAACAAATAGAAGTTACTGTACAATTAATGGATGAACTTGAAATAGCA
>CAZTVT010000093.1:0-3764 GCA_964617175.1 uncultured Clostridium sp. | reverse complement strand
ATTAGTAATTATATTTATTATTTCTGGTATATCAATATATATTCAAGATAAAGATAGAAAAGAAACACTAACTATTAATTCAAGTAATATTTCAAATAAAGAGGGAAAAATAGGTGTGTATATATCAGGAGAAATAAAAAAAGAAGGTGTATATTATTTAGATAAAGATGCAAGAGTTGATAACTTAATAGATATTGCTGGAGGACTTACAGAAAATGCTGATATATCTAAAATAAACCCTGCTCAAAAATTAAATGATTCTGATAAAATAATTGTACCAGAAAAGAAATATAATGACGAAAGTTCCACTATAGATGAAGGTTTCAACGATGAAAGTAGTCAAAATGAAAGTAGTATAAATGATAAAATAAACATTAATACTGCTACGAAAGATGAACTGACCACTTTAAATGGTATAGGTGAAGCAACTGCAAATAAAATAATAAATTATAGGAAAAATAATCCTTTTAAAGAAATAGAAGATATAATGAATGTACCTGGTATAGGTGAAGCAAAGTTTAACAATATAAAAGAGGATATATGTATTTAAAATGACATATATATTGTTTTAATTAAAAAAATATATATTATTTGTATAAAAAATATATAGCAATCGCATGAAAAATATTTCAAAATTAAAACAAATAATTATCCACGCAAAATTTCACATAATTTTATTTTTATGTTGATTTTAATTATAGAAAAAATATAGAAAATTTTTTATAATAGCTATAAAAGTTATAAAAGTATAAAAAAACTTGCTTTTTATTAGTAAGTATTTTATAATTAGTTAGAGAAGAAACTAGTTCAAAAATTTACATGAAGAACAAAATTTCAAGAAAAGTATCAATCTTAACATTAGTAAATATGATGAAAGAAAGGAGGGAATAAAGTATGAAAAATGTATTTTTAACTATATTTATTTTTACTACAATATTAACAACAGGAATTGCTATATATTTTGTAATTGAAAATATGAATATTAATAAACAGCTATTAGAAAACAAAAGTAATATTGAAAATTATAATACTGAAAATAGTGCAGTAGAAGAAAAACAAGATAAAGATAATGAAAAAATAGATGTTTCTAAAAATTTACAAGAAGGAGTCTACTTATCTAAAACTTTTGGTAATATAAAAACTAAAATACAAGATGGTAAGGCATATATTGCGTTTACATCTAAAGAATTAGGTTCTTCTGAATTTACTAAAGAATTAAATAAGTATTATGAGATATTAAATGTTTCTGGAAATGTTATTGATATTTCCATGATTAAAATGCCAACATCTGGATATCCTATATTCATATTGCTTATGGAAGATGGTACAATTCAAAAAACAAAATTTGTACAAGGTAGTGATATAATTTGTGATGGAAAAATTGATGGCTTTGAAAATATCGAAAGAATTGATGAGATAGAAATTGTAAATAATTTAGAGTTTGGTAATGAAAAGGTTGTTGATTATTCTATCGGTGTTGTTGCAACTGATAATAATGGCAAAACAAAGCAAGTAAAAATATATTAAAATAATAAAAAAAGGCTGGGATAAATTTTACATTATCCTAGCTTTTTTAGGATAATTTATTATAACTTAAATCATAGAATAAAATATATCTCGAATTAGTTAACAATATAAAAGAGGATATATGTATTTAAAATAACATATATTGTATTAAGGTGAAAAAGCATGAGATATTATATATATTTAGATAAGCCTTTTTTAAGGACTCTTTTTGCTGTATTAGACGAATCTAACTTTAATATAGATGTGTTTGAATATGCAGTAAGAAGAAGTTATACAAATAATAATGAATTATCTTTGGATCCGAGTTTAGAAAATGGAAAAGCTTGTGAGATTTTTAAAGATAATGATAAAGATAAAAAAAGAGCAAAAAATAGTAACTTTAATAATGAAAGATTAAGAGTTGGTTTTGAAAAAGAAATATCATGTAATGTACAAACTGAGAAAAAATATATAAATATATCAGATATAGTTGATATGAAAAATATAGGTTTTTATCATAAATTAATTGTTAATATAGAGACTATAAATAAAGATAGAAGTGATAATAGACTATATATAGATGAAGGATATATAACTGTATATGACAAAGATAATTCTAGAGAGAATGAAAATAAATTTGATTCTAAAGATGCCTTCTTTAGAATTGATAATACTTGTATATGGTATGATAAAGAAAAATTGCAAGGAGATATCAATTTATTAAGTTGTATGTCATGTAAAATAAAAGTTGTGGGATATTTGGTTAGTTGCATAGAAAGTAGTAATAAAGTTGTAAAAGCATTAGCTATATTTATAGAGTGAATTTTATGTTAAAAACAGACACTATATTATTTAAAATATAGTGTCTGTTCCAATATCTGGAAAGTTTACTGTAGTTTTTATTCATATATGTTATTAATTTCTTTTCTATTTTGTTTTATAAATTTAATAAATAAATTTACTAAATCTTTGTCAAATTGTTTATCTCTTCCTTGTTTTAACTGATCTATACCATATTCCAAAGGCATTTTTTCTTTATATGGCCTTTTAGATACAATAGCATCAAAACTGTCGCATATTGCAAGTATTTTAGCTAAATATGGAATATCTTTATCGTGTAGTTTATTTGGATATCCATTTCCATCTATTCTTTCGTGATGGCCTAGTATAATTGGAGCTAAATGCTTAAAAATATCAGTTGAACTAAAAATATTAGCACCAATAACAGGATGTAATTTTATTGTCTCGTACTCTTCAGCAGTAAGCTTTCCTTCTTTTTGAAGAATATTATCAGATATTCCAATTTTGCCAATATCATGAAAAAGTGAAGCAATTCTTAAATCTTCAATGTCTTTTTCATCTAAATTTAAGTATTTAGAGAAAAGGGCAGCAACATTAGATACTCTTTCTGAATGTTCTTCTGTATAATTGTCTTTAGCACTTATTGTGTTTAGTAATATTTTAGCAAAGTCTATTAAATAATTATCAAGTTGTAATCCCATTGTTTTAATTTTATTTAATTGTTCTATATATTTTATTCCACCTTGTACAAGTAATATAAGTTCATCAAATCTTGAACTTTTTTCAAAATAAGCCTGTATATCTAGTTTCTGCATAAGTTCTATTGAGGGAGCAAGGTCGGTATGAGTAGACATTAATATTATATATATTTCTTTATCAAATTCACGTACTAATTTAACTATTCTATCACCATTTACAGGAGACATTAAAAAATTTAATATTAATATATCATATTTTTTAGATTTTAGCTCTTCAATAGCCGAAACAGGTTCTGTATATGTTTTTACGTCACAATTATACTTTTTTAGCATAACAGAGAGTATGTCCATTATATTTACGTCATCGTCTATAATTAATACGCTTGTGGAATTATTTAATTTGTTCTCATTCATTTGATATCACCTAGTAATTAGAGTATATCAAAACAAAGTAAATTATTCAATAAAAAATTGACAAAATACGATAAAAAAATTATATTTTGATTTAATCATATAATATATAAAAAACAGTGTCAAAACTTGCGATGAAAAGTTCTTGACTTTAACTAATTAGGGTGATATATTATTTCATAGAGGAGGTGATAATATTCATGTTATAGTTATATCTTTATTTTCACTTTTTATATCTTTAAATATTTTTTCTTTGGTTTCATGTGTCATTAAATTAAAAAAGTTTTTCTATTAATTTTTATTACTATTTTACATCCATTTTGTTTTATTATATAAGAAAGGAGGAAT
>CAZTVT010000092.1:0-3953 GCA_964617175.1 uncultured Clostridium sp. | reverse complement strand
ACAATTGGTGAAAAAGATGAAAATTCAAATAAAGATAACGAAATAACATCTCCAAAAACAGGTGATAAAACTATATATAGTTATAGCAATGATATTAGCTTGTGGATTTTTTGCTATTACATTTAAACCCAAAAAAGTTAGAAGAACAAGAAGACAAAACTAATACAAACAAAAAATATTAATTGAGACGATTTAGATTCGTCTCAATTTTTATACCTTAATGCATTTAATTTTATCTAAAATTAAAATAAAATTTTTTATCAGTTGAAAATTTTACTTATTTAAGATATACTATAATAAATAGAAAAACAATATAAAAGACGGAGGAATTATGAATATTGGAATTGATATAGATAATACTTTAACAGACATAGAAAAAGAACTTTTTGACGCAGCAAATAGCTATACAAAGAAACTAAGACCAAATTTTAAATATGTAGAACGACAAAAATATGATGGATTTAATACCATGGCAGATTTTTATTCTTCAATTTTTGGTTGGAAAGATGATGAAATAGTACATTTTTTTCGAAATCAAAGATTAGAACTAGTAGATAATGCAAAGCCAAGAGAAAATGCAAAAGAAGTTATACAAAAATTGAAGGAAGAAGGAAACAATATATATATTATTACTGCTAGGACAACTAGGTTTGATGATATTCCATATGAAAGGGCTAAAAATTGGCTTGATAAAAATGGTATTGCTTATGACAAATTGATGGTTGAAGCTACAGATAAAGCTAAAGTGTGTTTCGATTTAAACATTAAGTTATTTATTGATGACCAGCTTAATAATTGTATTAGTCTAGCAAATAATGGTATACACACAATAAGGCTTACAGATAGTATCGAAATTTATGATAATATTGTAAATATAAAAAATTGGAATGATATATATGAATATATAAGTAAATTAAAGTAGGTGGTTATAATGAAAAAAGGTGTAAGTATGATGACTGTACTCATTGCTGTGAGTGTTATGATGATTTTAATATCGTCAGTATCTGTTATAGGGAGTTCTGCTATATCTTCTGCAAATTTTGAAGAATACAAATCTAAAGTTGAAAGAGTGGCAGATGAAATTAATATATATATAAATGAAAATGGAACTCTCCCTATTACAAATCAAAGTGTATCTATTAATTCTTTAGGTGAGGATTTTTTAGAGGCTGCAAAAGAAAAAAATGATTTGTCAAATAAATTTTATGTTGTTGACGTTTCTAAATTAAATGATTATAGAATAGATAATGGTAAAGGAAATTTGAATAATAAAGATGTTTTTTTGATTGCAGAAAATTCAAATAATGTGTATTATTTAAAAGGTTTTAAATATAAAGGAAAAGTATATTTTAATTATTAGGAGATATAGATGGAAGACTATATAAAGAGTTTAAAAGTAGGTAATATTAATTTAAAAAATAATGTTTTTTTAGCACCAATGGCAGGTGTTACTGATATACCATTTAGAAAAGTCGTAAGAGATATACGGAAAACCTTCTCTTACTTTTACAGAAATGGCTAGTACTAAAGCAATGGAGTTTGGAAGTTCTAAGACAGAAAGATTACTTAAAATTCCTGAATATGAAAGACCATCAGCAGTACAAATTTTTGGTAGTAAAAAACAAGTTATTTCTGAAACTATAAAAAAATTAAATGAATATGAAAATATTGATATTATTGATATAAATATGGGATGTCCAGCTCCAAAACTTGTAAAAAATGGTGATGGTGCAGGTCTTCTTCTTGATTTAAAAAATGTTGAAGAAATTATTAAAGAAGCAGTAAAAGTATCAAACAAGCCTATTACTGTTAAAACAAGAAAAGGTTTTAATGAAGAAAGAATAACAGCAATAGAAGTTGCAAAAATTGCCCAAGAAAATGGAGTTTCGTTTATAACAATACACGGCAGAACTAGAGAGGAATATTATTCTGGAAAATCTGATTTAGATATAATAAAAAAAGTAAAAGAAAGTGTGAATATTCCAGTTATTGGAAATGGTGATATTGTAGATTTTAAGTCAGCATATCATATGTTTGAATACACACATTGTGATGGAATAATGATTGCTCGTGGTGCACAGGGAAATCCTTGGATTTTTAAAAGTATTTTAGATGGTAAAGATTATAAACCGGATTTAAAAGAATTATTTGATACAATATATAACCATATTGATTATCAAGTAGAATATGATGAAGAAAAACAAGCTAATTTAAAACTTAGAAAACATATAGCTTGGTATTTAAAAGGGTTAAATGGTAGTAGCAAAATACGTGATGAGATAAATAAATCAGAAAGTATCGAACATACAAAAGAAATTTTAAATAAATATTATAACGAGTTAAAAAAACAACCAGTTTAGAAATTAGCTAAACTGGTTGTAACTTAGAGTCCAAATCTACTTGGACCATGATATTTTTCAATTTTATTAGAATATATCATGCAATTTTTTAAAAGTTCTTCAGTTTCATTTATAGCCATAAAAGATGGCAATACTGAATATGTTGTTGGGGATGAAGGTAAAGTCGAATATAACGTTTTTCCATTTCATAGAATTCAAAGCTTGATATATTACCATTTTCTTTGATATATTTATCAACATTAATTGCAAAGTTAATTGTATATAAAGCCATAGCAAAATAATCTTTATTTAGAAGTGTGGCATAAAAATGAAATTTGCAATTATCATCTTTGAAAGGTAAATTTATTTCGTCTTCAATATCAAATTTTATTCTACACCAATTTTCCATTATATCTGTAATCTTATCACCTCGGTTTAGTTCATAGTCTTTGCCATCAATTCTAACCAAAATTCTATCGAGATTAGAAGTTCCCAATAGCTTTGTTATAGCAAATAATATAGACTTTGTAAGAGAATATTTGGGGTTAGCATTGAAATGTAAAGTATTACTCATAATTAATTTCTCCTTTTAATTAAAAATAGAATTTTGTATTTACATAGTTCGTATTATATCAAGCGATGAAATAAAAGTTAAGATTTTAAAATATTTTACATAATCTTACAAAATTCTTGTAACCATAAAAAATATTTGATATAATATGACTTATGATAAACAAAGAATTAAAAAGTAAACTTGTAAGCTATTATGATAAAAAAGAAGATAAAATGTTTGCTTCAGTAATTATAGATAAAGTAAATAAACTTGAAACAAGTAATCATTTGATATATACTTCATTTTTGAATTTATCAGAAAAGGAAATTGCTATAAGTATATTAAATAAATTGAAAATTAGTTATTATATTTATATCCCTTTAGAAGATACTTCTAAATTTGTTATTTTTCTTTTACCAGAATATTTATTAGAGGAAAATATAGAAGATATTGTTAAAGAATATATTACTGTAATAAAAATAATACCTAAAATAAAAGGTAAACTTACTCATAGAGAATATATGGGAGCAATTTATTCATTAGGATTAAAAGAAGATATGCTAGGAGATATTTTTGTATATAATGATAACTGCTATTTTTTCTGTTTTAAACAAAATGAACAATTTATATATAATAACTTAAGCAAAGTTGCAAGATATGATGTAGAATTAAAAACTCTTGATATATATTCAGATGAAGTAAAAGAAATAAAAGTAAGTTTAAAGATTATAGAAGTAACTGTGCCATCTCTTAGAGTTGATGTTATACTTGCGGAAGTTTTTTTGCTTAGTAGAAAAGAAGCAAAACAAAAAATTCAAAATGGAGATTTATACGTAAATTCACATTCAATGTTTTTTGTAGCCTATACAGTAAAAGAAGGAGATATAATATCTTTTAAAAAATGTGGCAAAATTAAAATTGGAAATATATTAAGATATACTAAAAGTGGTAAGATAGTTTTAAATATTAAAAAATATAGTTAAAGATAATTGGTAATATGGCAATAGAAAATTAAAAAAATTTTTTTAATACAAAAAGTTACTATTTACAGGTATATAAAA
>CAZTVT010000091.1:0-3977 GCA_964617175.1 uncultured Clostridium sp. | reverse complement strand
ACTTTATATAAATTATTTTGTTTAATTTTATTTTTATTTTTTTCTTTTAGTTTAAATAATTTAACAATTATATATGAAAAAAATCCGCTAAAAAGTTTAAATAATAAAAATATAAGTAAAGCAATTAATATATCTATTATAGTATTAATATTTATGTTTTTTAACCAATCTATAAACTCATTAATTTTATTCATATAATCCTCCTGTTATATTTCTACTTCATTAAAGAAACTTGCAAATTCATCAGTTGTAAGTTTTCCTTTATGGAAGTTAATTATTTTTCCATCTTTATCTAAAAGGTAAGAACTAGGAATTCCAGTTGAACCAGGCTCTAAATTTTCTCTAATTGTTTTTTCGGAGTCAAGTATTACAAACCAATTATATCCATTTTCTTCTAAATAATTTTTTAAGTCATCTTTATTGTTATCATGTGATACAATAATTATTGATTTATATGGATTAAAAGAAATATACTCATTTAATGCTTGAGCTTCATCTACACAATAACTGCACCAAGTTGCCCAGAATACAACTAGTGTTTTATCATCTTTATTAGTAAAATTTGATAAGTTTTTATCTTCTGAAATAACATAGCTTTTTCTATTTTTTGCAATTGTTATATCTTTATTTCTTTTAAAAATATCAGTTTTAAAGTATAAAATGGTAAATATAGCTATAACTATTAATATAAAAATAGTAGATATAATTATAAGTATTTTTTTCACAAGATATCACCTCTGTTTTAAATAATATTTTAATTATATAACATAATAAAATAAAAGACAATATTATATTTATAATTTTAAAAGTATTTTTGTTAGTAGTAACTATTAATTTAATGTATCTTTTCTAATATAATAATTTGTTTGATTTTTGTATAATTTTATGATATTATTTGTATCATAAAATTATTAATTTGTACAATTATTATTGGAGGAGGAAATAAAGTGTCTGAAATCGAGAGAAGAGTAAGAGGATTTTCAAAACCAGCAAGTAAAGTAATACATTTATATGAAATTGCATATACAGTTGATAGATCTGAAATTATTGAACTTAATAATTCGATAGAACCTAAAATAAAACAAAATGAGTTTGAGAGAAGAAAAAGTTGGGAAAGTGGAAAAGATGAGATAGTAAAGTAAATTTAAAGGGGAAAGTTTTTTTGACTTTCTCTTTTTCCTTATTAAAACAAAAATTGTATTTAATGTTAAATAATAAATATAATAGAAATTTGTGTTAATAATTTAAATAGTTTTAATTATATTGAAAAAAGTCATATAATATTATATAATATATAAAACATAAGATGTACTAGGAGGGATAATATGCTAAAGTTATATAATACATTAACAAGAAAAAAAGAAGAATTTGTTCCAATAGATGAAAAAGAGGTAAGAATATACTCGTGTGGACCAACCGTATATAATTTTGCACATATTGGTAATTTAAGAGCATACCTTTTTATGGATAATTTAAGGAGAGTTTTAAAATACAATGGATATACATTAAAACATGCAATGAATATAACTGATGTAGGACATTTGGTTTCAGATGCAGATGAAGGCGAAGATAAAATGTTAAAAGCTTCAAAAAGAGAAAATAAAGATCCTTTTGAAATAGCTGATTTTTATACAGAAGCTTTTTTAAAAGATATGAGAAAGTTAAATATAGATATGCCTGAAATTATATGTAGAGCAACTAAACATATAGATGTTATGGAAAAATATGTAAAGAAAATTATTGAAAATGGTTATGCATATATGACAGAGAATACTATATATTTTGATACGTCAAAGTTAGATAAATATGGTATATTATCTAATAGAAATATAGATGAGCAAAAAGCAGGAGCAAGAGTTGAGTTAGATAATAAAAAAAAGAATTCTACTGATTTTGCGTTATGGATTAAGGCTCCAAAAGAACATTTAATGAAATGGGATAGTTTCTTTGGTAAGTGTTATCCCGGTTGGCATTTAGAATGTAGTGCAATGTCAGAAAAATATTTAGGAGAAGTTTTTGATATTCATACAGGTGGAATGGATCATATTCCTATACATCACGAAAATGAAATCGCTCAAGGTAAGGGATATTGTGGAAAAATTCCTGCTCACTATTGGATGCATGTTGATTTTCTTCAAGTAAATGGTGGAAAAATGTCAAAAAGTTTGAATAATTTATATACTTTAGAAGATTTAAAGAAAAAAGGTTATTTACCTGAAGTATATAGAATGTTTAATTTTTCATCACATTATAAAAAGCCAATAAACTTTACTTTTGAAGCTATGGATTCAGCAAAAGTTGCGCTTAGTAGATTAAGAGATGGATACAATAAAAATGTAGTAGGAACAGATGAAGTTAGTAAAGAGGTTATAAAAGAATTTGAAGATAGATTTTTAGAAGCAATAAATGATGATTTAAATATGCCACAAGCTATGAGTGTTATTTGGGATGTAATAAGATATGAAAAAAAATCGCCTAAATTTGCTGATTTGTTATTAAAGTTTGATAGTGTTTTAGGACTAAATCTAGATAAAAAAGAAGATTTAGAAATACCAAAAGAAATTTTAAATATTTTAGATGAGAGAAAAAAAGCAAGAGAAAGTAAAGATTGGAATAAGTCAGACGTGCTTCGTGATAAAATAAAAGAATTAGGATATGTTGTAAAAGACACAAAAGAAGGGCAAGTTATTGAGAAAGTGTAGGGATAAAAATGCCAATTTTAGATATTAATAATAAAGATGAGGTAGAAAAGTATAAAGAATATATAAATAAAAGCAAATACGCAAGACTTACTCAAGCTTTAGAGTGGGCAGATGTAAAAAATAACTGGAAAAAAGAAATTGTATATTTAGAAGAAAATGGTAATATTATTGCTTCAATGATGTTACTTATACAAAGTATGAAAATAGGCGGATATAATATAATGTATGCACCACGTGGACCTGTGTGTGATATTTATGATATTAATATAGTAAATAGGTTAATAAAAGAGGCAGAACCTCTTATAAAAAAGTATAAAGCATGTATGATAAAATTTGATCCACAAGTATCATATACAGATAATCTAAATGAATTATATTTATCAAATGGATTTAAAACATCTGGTAAAAATCCAGATCATGATGAATTAATACAACCAGTACATGAGGCAGTACTTAATATAGAAAATAAGACTTATGATGAACTTATGAAGTCTTTTGCAGAGAAAACCAGATATAATATCAGATTATCATCAAGAAAAGGTGTTGAAGTTAGATATTCTCATAATGAAGAAGATTTAAAATCTTTCTATAAATTATATGAAATTACCACTTTAAGAGATAAAATTGGAAAAAGATCATATGAATATTTTAAAAATATGCTTGATTCCTATGATAAGGAACATTTAAGAATTTATGTAACAAGCCATGATGGAGTAGATTTGTCGGCTGCGCTTGCAGTAACATATGGACCTGAAATGTTTTATCTTTATGGTGCAAGTAGTAATGAAAAAAGAAATCTTATGCCAAATTATGCTATGCAGTCAGAGATGATTAAATGGGGTATTGAAAAAGAATGTAGTATATATAATTTTGGTGGAATTTTACATTTAGATAAAAATAATGGACTTTATAAATTTAAAACGGGTTTTTGTAAAGAAGAAGGTATAACTAACTATATTGGTGAGATTGACAAAGTATATAACAAGCCTATGTATTTTATTTATAGGAATATACTTCCTATATTTAAGAAAGTAAGAAGAATAATTAAAAAACTATTAAAGAAAGCATAGCAAATGAATATGTTTACAATAATACTCATATAATAAATGTATAGGAGTATTATTGTATGGAAGAAGTAAGTATAAAAAAAGAAAAAGAGCAAGATGAAAAATTACAAAAAATACTGTACGTTATAGGCTTTTTTGTAATTTCTTTACTTGGTACACTTTTACATTTTTCTTATGAATTAAGTAATGAAAATATATTGGTAGCAGC
>CAZTVT010000090.1:1335-3995 GCA_964617175.1 uncultured Clostridium sp. | reverse complement strand
ACAAATAAATATTATACAAAACACTATAAATATATTAGAGAATCAAATTAGTGAAGCAAATGAAATAAAAAATACTAATTCTAAATTATATAAAACAATAGGTATTATAACAGGACTTATGCTTGTTATTATATTTATATAAGCTGAGGTGAAAACATGGATATTGATTTATTATTTAAGATAGCTGGTATTGGAATTTTAGTTGCAGTTTTAAATCAAGTGTTAAGTAAGGCAGGACGAGAAGATCAAGCAATGATGACTACACTTACAGGAGTAATTATTGTTTTAATGCTTGTTATAAGCCAAATAAGTACATTATTTGATACAGTAAGGACTGTATTTAAATTATAGGTGGTTTTATGGAAATTATTAAAATAGTAGGTGTTTCAATTTTTGCAGTAATTATGATAATAATTTTAAAAGGTTATAGACCAGAAATGGCTCTTGTTTTATCAATAGTTACAGGAATTGGAATAATGCTTTTTGCAATATATAAAATGTCATCAGTTATAAATATATTAAATGATTTAGTTACAAAGTCTGGAATTAATAAAGATTTTTTACTTATTATTATAAAGGTAATTGGAATTGCATATATAGTAGAATTTGGAAAAAATATTTGTATTGATGCGGGACAAAGTAGCATTGCAACAAAACTTGAAATGGCTGGAAAAGTAATAATTGTTGTCCTTACTATTCCTCTTATAAGTTCTCTAGTAAATGTACTTACAGGTTTGGTGTGATATATGAAATCAAAAAAAATATTAATTATTATTTTTTCTATAGTTATAATGTTTAGTTATAACTATATACTAGCAAGTGATGTTTTTAGTAGTAATGAAGAAGTTTATGATAATGCTGATACTACTAAGAGTGTAGAACAGATAACTACAAGTGCAAAAGAGGCATATGATTTAGATGAATATATAGAAACAATAAATAAATCAGTAAATGAAAATCTTGGACAAGAAGTTGATTTTAAAGATATTGAAAATGAGTTATTAAATAAGAATAATATTAACCATAAAAATTTAGTTACAAAGTTACTAGAGTTATTTGCAAATGAAATTTCATCTGCGATTAAAGGAGCCATTACCATTTTTATAATAATTGTAATAATGGCTGTGCTTTCAAACTTAGAGCTTGATAACAAAGGGGACATAACTCGTATTGCATATCTTGCTTGTTTTATTGTTATTGCAACAATTACAATTTCTACATTTGTTCAAACGGTTAATATGTTAAAGTCTACTATTAATACTATGAGCACTCTTATGCAAGTAATTTCTCCTTTTTTACTTTCTGTTTTAATTGCAACAGGAAAAATATCTACTAATGGAATTATTCAACCATTACTTTTGTTTTTAGCAAGTTCTATTGGATTTATAGTAACATATTTTGTAATTCCACTTTTGTCAATATCAGTTGCTTTTAATGTTATTTGTAGTATATCGGAAAATATAAAATTAGAAAAAATATCAAAGCTTTTTTCAAGTGTTTCGATATGGACTGTAGGCGTTATTCTTACAGTATTTTTGGGAGTGTTATCACTTGAAACTTCTCTTAGTTCATCAGTAGATTCGTTAGGCGTAAAAACTACACAAGCTGCTGTATCTAATTTTGTACCAGTAGTTGGAAAATTTTTTTCTGATAGTTTTGAAGTTGTGGTAGGAGCTACAAAAATAATAGGTAAAACAGGAGGAATAATAGGGATTTTAGGAATAATTGTAGTTGCGTTAGTCCCAATACTTAAAATGACAAGTATTATGATAATATACATGTTACTAGCATCACTTGTTGAACCAATATGCTCTAATAATTTGATTTCTAAGTATTTATCTTCATTTGCAAATGTATATAAAACAATGCTTGGAATTCTAATTGGAGTTGTTATTTTGTTTATTATATCAACTGGGATTATTCTTAATTTAGTAAATAGTATAAATGTTTAACAAAGGAAAAGAGGTATTTTTATGATTGAAATATTTAGAAATTGGATTGTAGCTATGCTATGTTTAGGTATTCTTATTGTTATAGTGCAACTTGTAATACCAAAAACAAATCTTAGAAAATATGTATATAGTTTAATTGGAATTGTTACTGTAATAACAATAGTTTCTCCAATAGTAGATGTGCTAAAAACTGGAAATGTGAGTAGTAGCATATCTAGTGTACTTGATTCTATGTCAAGTAATGAAGATACAATTACAGTAAATTCAGATGGTTTGCAAGATAAGCAAAATGAATTATTAAAAGTGCAATTTATAGAAAATTTAAAAAGTGATGTTATGTTTAAATTAGCCCATAAAGATGTTGAAGTAAACAGTATTAATATATCTGTAGATGATGATTATAACATAACTAAAATAGAAGTTAAGATAGCAAAAATTAATGTAGAAAAAACAAGTCTAAATTCTGTAAATGAAGTTGTAAAATATATTAATAGTGAGTATGATATAGACTATTCTAAAATTAGTGTGATTGAAGAGGGGGAATAATTTTGAATAATCAGTTAGAAGTTATAAAAAGTGCTTTTAAAGATAAAAATAAAAGAACGCAAAATTTAATACTTCTAGTTGTACTTTTAGTAATTCTATTGTTTGCTTGTAATTATATATTTAAAACTGCAAAAGAAAGATTAATTATAAATGGAAGGTCAA
>CAZTVT010000090.1:0-1325 GCA_964617175.1 uncultured Clostridium sp. | reverse complement strand
AACTGATAATAAAAATAATAGTAATAGTACAAGTAGTAATTCGAATATAGATAATAGTAATAATGTAACTAGTAGTACATCTAAGACTAATAATTCTGAGCTGGAAGAAAAACTAAGCATAATATTATCTCAGATTCAAGGGATAAGTGATGTTTCAATTGTATTATCTTACAGTCAAGAAGAAAAACAAAATGTAGTATATAATACAAAAGAAGAAGAAACCAATGGTAAGAGCACAACAGAAAAAGTAGTAGCATATAACGAGCAAAGTGGTAGTAAATCTGCTATTGTAGAAAGCGTAGAATGTCCTAAAGTTGAAGGTGCTATAGTGGTGGCAAAAGGAGCTGATAGTGTTGATATACGTTCTAAAATTGCAAGTGCGGTATCAACAGTTGTAAACATTCCTGTGTACAAAGTTCAAGTGTTTGAAAAACAAGGGTAGGTGGTAATATGAAGATAATAAAAAAGAGCCAAATAGCAGTATTGTCTATACTGCTTATGGTAGGCATAGCTGGATATATAAATTATAAATATAATCCAGAACGTGAAAAAAATCTAGGGCAAACAATGTATGTTAATGGAAAAGACAGTTTTACTTATGATAAAGTAAGTATTTATTCAGAGAATGATGAGGCACAAGAAACCCGGGAGTACTAGTTTAAAATCAGAAAAAACAACAACTGATTCTACTCTTGCTGTTTTTAAATACGATAGAGATAATATGTATTCAGAACTTAGTGAAAACTATAATAATGTTATAAAAAATGAAAAAAGTAGTGATGAAGAAATAAAAGAATATCAACAAAAATTAAGTGAACTTATAAAGCAAAAAAATCTTATTACAATGGTTGAAAATGTAATAAAAGCCAAAGGAATAGAAGATATTGTTATTATACCAACGAATAATGATAATATTAATGTTGTAATAAAATCAAGTGAAGATTTAACACAGCAACAAATAGCACAGATCCAACAAATATTAGTTGATCAACTTGGTGCAAATGCAAATAAGATAAGTATAGAATGTAAAAAATAATAAAAGTTATAAATAAAAAATCATTGATTTTAGTAAAGTAATTTCAATGATTTTTTTTTGGTTTATTTTGAAATACAAAATTATATTTAAAAATAATATGTAAATTCACAATTTATTATTGCGGCTTTTTTTATGGATTATATACCATTAGATTATAACAATATATAAAAATATTATAATAAGTTTTTTATGAAAAATTGCGTTTTTACTATAAAAATAGCGAAATCAAACCGTAACAATTATGTAACTAAAAAGATACAATAAAATTGTTATGTAGGCTTGCGTTTTT
>CAZTVT010000089.1:0-4063 GCA_964617175.1 uncultured Clostridium sp. | reverse complement strand
TTTAACATTGTTTTTGCGACTTCATTATCTTACCATTTTTATTTGTTTTTGTCAACACTTTTTTCATAAAAAATTATATTTTTTTGCCATATGGTTACAATTCACAGTCGTTTTTTTATAAAAAACTAAATATTTGCAGCGTTTTTAATAATTTATATAATATGTTTATTGGAAAATAACTATAAAACATATCATTTTTCGTTAAGCTTCAATCTAATCCCAATTGCGTAACAATTATAGATAAAATTATAAGCTGTGAATAGTAACGCCATATGTATCATAAATCAACTAAAATTACATCTTCTCCTATCTTTTGAATCTTATTCCATGGAATGGTAACATTATTTTTTCCCACCATTCCACTGAATAATTTACCTGTTTTTGCAACAATAATAGCATTAATTTCTCCTGTTGTAAAATCTGCTTGAACATCAACTACAAATCCTAATATTTTCCCGTCACTTAAGCTTATTACTTCTTTTTGTTTAAAATCTATTCCCCTCGCCAAAAAATCACCCTCTTTATTTTACCTATTATTAAAATAATTATTTATTCCATCAACTATCGCTTGCGCTATTTTATCTTCATTTTGAATAATCCAATTTGCATCTTCTTCATTATCATGAAATGCAATTTCAAGTAAAACTGCTGGTGCAAGTGTATTTATTATTTCATAAAGAGAATTAGTAAAAAGTACACCTCTACCCTTATTTGGTTCAGGATATATTTTTATAATTTGATCATATATATCTTGAGCCAGTCTAGCTCCTGGTGTTCCTTCTCTATTAGCATATATTTCTGGTCCTCTCCCCTCTATATTTCCCCCACTAGCATTACTATGTAAAGCCACATGTATCTTTGGAGATATTCTATTACTTTCTTCTACAATTTCTCTTAATGTATTATTTGGATTATTCCTATAAACCATATACCCTTGGTTTTTAAGTTTATTTTCTACCAAATCTGCTATTGTATTCATCCTATATTCTTCACTACCATAGTCGCCAACCCCAATATTGTATTCTTGAGCTGAAGGACTAAGGTATATAATTTTATTTTCATTCATAAAACTCACCTCTTTACAATATATTTATAACTAAAAAAAAAAGAACTAGATATACTAGTCCTATATTCCTTTTTCTACTCTTTTTTTCATCCTATCTAAAGCATTTTTTTCAATTCTTGATATCTGAGCTTGTGATACACTTAACTCTTCTGCAAGTTCACTTTGTGTCTTATCATTAAAATATCTCTTTTTTATTATGTATCTTTCTTTATCTGTTAATTTTTCTAATATTTGTTCTATAGCTATTTTATCAATTACATTTTCCGAATCTTCTTTTTCATTTTTTAATTGATCAAGTAAATATATCTGATCTCCACCATCTTTATATACACAATCATATATAGACATTGGAGTTACAGTACTATCAATTGCAAGTATAACATCTTCTTTTTCTGCTCCTGTAAGTTCACAAATTTTATCAATAGTTGGTTCTTCATTATGTTCCTTAACATATTTTTCTCTTGTTTGTGAGATTAAATACGATAAATCTCTTAATGATCTTGTAACTCTAAACGCACTATTATCTCTTAAATACCTTTTAATCTCACCAATTATCATAGGAACAGCATAAGTACTAAATTGTACTGGCTGGGTTATATCAAAGTTATCAATAGCTTTGATAAGTCCTACAACACCTATTTGAAATATATCATTAATATTTTCTCCTCTATTATTAAATTTTTTAATAATACTTAATACAAGCCTTAAATTTGCTTCTATAAACTGATCTTTTAATTCTATTCTTCCATTTTTTATATCTCTTAACATTTCCATTTGCTCTTTTTGTGAAAGTTTTGGAAGTTTAGATGTATCTAATCCATTTATTTCAACTTTTACATTCATATGTATCATTCTCCTTTATCTTTTGTTTATATAATTGACATATGATGTAAGATTTATTCTGATATGACAAAACTTTTTGTATTTTACTTTTTTTTGTTAAATTACAACAAAAAGTCTTTTTTTAAATTATTAATTACTTTTTTTTCAATTCTTGAAATATATGATTGAGATATTCCAAGTTTATCTGCCACTTCTTTTTGAGTAAGTTCATCATATCCATTAAATCCATATCTAAGTTGCATTATCATTTTTTCTCTATCATTTAGTTTTTTTATTGCAATTTCTAAGATTTTTTTATTATCATTTTCTTCTACATGTTTAAAAATACTATCATTATCTGTTCCAAGTATGTCTGCAAGAGATAAATCATTTCCTTCACTATCAGTATTTATTGGTTCATCAATTGATACTTCTGTTTTTATCTTATTATTCTTTCTTAGGAACATAAGTATTTCATTTTCTATACATCTAGAAGCATATGTAGCAAGTTTTATATTTTTTTCTAAATTATAACTATTTATAGCTTTCATTAAACCTATTGTTCCTATTGATACTAAATCTTCAATATTTACACCGGAATTTTCGAATTTTTTTGCTATATATACTACTAGTCTTAAATTTCTTTCTATAAGAATATTTTTTGCCTCTACATCTTTTTTCATTAATCTTTTTAACAATTCTTTTTCTTCATCACTCTTTAATGGTGCTGGAAGCTTATCAGGGCCTGCAATATAATATATATTATTTTCATCTATCCCTAATTTTTTTAATACCTTTAAGTACATATCTTTTAACTTATCAATTTTTAACATAAAATTACCCCTTTCATTTTATCAATATATGTATCATAACTAATAAGTGCATTATACTCATTATGATTATTAAGTTTTTTATCAATAAAAACCAAAACTGCTCTATTTAATCTACATACTTCCTCTTTATTTTTTAGAATTACGATATTTTTTACTATATACCCCTCAACATCATCATTATTTCTTGTTATTGTGGTTACATTTAAGTAAATTTTTTTATATAATAAGTTTTTCTTAAGTAATTTTTTAAAGAATTCTTTTTCTATAAAAATAACATCTAAATTATCCACATAATCATATACATTATTTCCTGTATCTACAAAAGCTGGTATTAATACATCCTCTATTTTAACAATGTATATTAAATCGTCTTTTTTTATTTTACTTTTCCACATTTTCCACATTAACTTGTTAAATAAAAATAATAATATACCTGAAACTATATATAATATATTCTTAATTATAATATTTGAAATATTTACATTAAAAAACAAAGTAAGTGATATAACAATACCCACTAATAGAAATGATATTAAAAAATAATATACAAATAATTTAATGTATTTTTTTAATTCTTTAGGTAAATAAATAAAATATATACAAAAACTTACTGTTAATATTTTTATTAATATATTTGTTATAAACATGCTATTTAAATAATAATTTATTGTTGCGTAAAAACTTAATAAAATAATTCCAACTAACATATTTATTTTTTTTGCTTTAAATTTTGTAAATGTACTTACTTGAAAAATGGTTATATAATTTATGACGAAATTTTCTAAAAATACATATTCTATACAACTTGTCATTAATCAATCACCATAATAATTATATAATTTTAAACATAAGAAAAATGTAGAATAAAAATAATATTGTAAACTTTTCATTTACAAAAATAACAAAAAAAGACTAAGATTTTTAATAAATCTTAGTCTTTTTTTATATTTCTATTTTTTTTGATATTTTTTAATTATTATCATTTTTATTTCTTCTTAAAAATGGAGGTATATCTAAATCAATTTTATAATCATTATTTGAAGATAAATAATCAGATCTACTACTTGTTATTTCATTAGATGAATTAGATATATTTTTATTTAACACATCGTTTACAACAGTGTCTAATTGTAAATCAATAAAATTATTATAAGAACCTGCTTTATTAAATCCAGTAGCTATAACCGTAATAACAATTTCATCTTTTAAGTTTTCATCTATTACTGCACCAAATATAATATTGGCTTCAGGATCAACAGATTTTTGTACAAGTTCAGCAGCTTCATTTATTTCAAGAAGTCCTAAATCTTTACCACCAGTTACATTTATAAGAACTCCTCCA
>CAZTVT010000088.1:0-4081 GCA_964617175.1 uncultured Clostridium sp. | reverse complement strand
ATCAGTTGAATCACTTTTTGTATATATTTTGTTGCACATCTATTGTAACATAACACACTCGAGATTAATTTCTCGAGTGTTTTGCTTGATTTTTATGTAAATATATGATATAATATTTACTGATTATATTATATAATCTAAATATTAATATATTAGGAGATGTTATAATGTCATATAAAATGTCATATAAAAAAGTAAATTGGAATTTGTTAAATCCCGTTGATGTATGGAATGCTGTACGGACAGGTGAACTCAAAGTCTTTCCAAATAATTATTTAAATAAGGATATTTGTAAAGAGCTTATACGAACACTTGTTATAGATGAATTACATTTATCACGTGAAGAAATTCTAAAAGTTAATTTTAAATTTCTTGCAAAATATAAATTAGGTGGAGCACGGAAATTTTTACCTGGTGGAATATATGGTGCAATTAATTTTTGCTTTCCTGAACTTAAAATAAAAGAATGGGAACTTCCAAGTGTTGCAAATGGATTTTGGAATAAAGAAAAAAATAGAACAAGATTTGTTAAATGGGTAGCAAAAAAAGAACACTTAAATCTTTCTAAAATGTCTGATATTCGAAAATTCAATTCTGATCTTTTTGTAAGTTATGGAGGATCTAGAGCTTTAAAACATGCTGGTAGTTTATACAATTTATTAAAACCTGCTGTTAGTAAAAATCTTGATTTTCATGAATGGAATTTAATAAAAGTAAATTCATGGAATGAAGAAAAAACAATTGAGGCTGTCCATTGGCTTATAGAAGAAAAGCTTAAATGGTCACATGAAGAAGTCTATAACAAATTATCTGCTTCTGTATTTTATAAAAATGGTCTTGGTGGAATGCTTAGCAAATTTTGTAATAATAGTCCTCTGAAAGCTTTACAAATTGCTTACCCTGGAGAATATGACTCTTTAAAAAACGTTAAGCCTATAAATTTTATATAATTTTATGTTAACTGTTGATTTTTTAACCTAGACATGTTATAATATTATTATAATAAAAAAATATATAAATAAATAAATAAATTTTTTATTTGGAGGAAAAATTTTATGTTTGATATTTATTTAAGAAGAGATAATGCAGTTGAATTTTTCGAGAAGGTTTCTCTCGATAATGATTCTGAAAATTTTACAGATAAGACTTCTATTGAAGTTGAATCTTCCCCTTCTTTCTATACAGCCAATTATAGAAAAAAAATTGGCTACAGAAGAACTGTAGCAAAGAACCGCTTCAAAGGCCAGCGTGATGGTGTATATTCAGAACGTCATGATAACAGAGCATTTAATAAACTCTGCAAAAAGGCTGCTTCTGAATCTAACTCTTCAGTTATTAAAAGAGGTTACAATGATTACCTCGATGATATTGAAGATGAGAAGAAAAAGATTGAACAGGAGATTGCAAAAGAAAATTATAAAAATTTTCTTCTTGAAGAGCGCAATCAGGCAGCTCTTACACTTCTTCTTTGTTCAGCCAAAATTTATTCAATAGATGCTGAGCTTGCATCTATTGAATAAACAAAAAAATTTCCCGAGATTAATTTCTCGGGATTTTTTATTTATTATACTCTTTCCATATATGAACCTGTTCTTGTATCTATACGTATTTTGTCACCTATATTTACAAATACTGGAACATTAAAGTTTGCTCCTGTTTCAACTGTACATGGTTTAGTTGTACCTGTTGCTGTTGCACCTTTAATTCCTGGTTCTGTGTATGTAACTTCAAGTTCTACAAATGTTGGTGGCTCAACACCAAATATTTTACCTTTATATGATAATACTTTAACTAACATACTATCTTTAAGATATGGTAAAGTATCTACAATCTGTTCTTTTGAAAGTTCTACTTGCTCATAAGTAGTTGTATCCATAAAAGTATACATATCTCCTTCACTGTATAGGTATTGCATTTCCTGAACAGTTACTTGAGCTTCTTCTACTTTTTCAGATGGATTAAAAGTTTTTTCTAAAGTTTGCCCTGTTATAACATTTTTAAGCTTTGTTCTAACAAAAGCTGCACCTTTTCCTGGTTTTACATGTTGGAATTCTACAACTCTATATACATTAGAGTCCATCTCAAATGTAACTCCATTTCTAAAATCTCCTGCTAATATCATAAAATCCTCCTTGTATTATTTTGATACTTTTTCTACTAAAGCTTTAAAGCCTTCCATATCGTTTGCTGCCATTTCAGCTAACATTTTTCTATTAATTGTAACATTTGATTTTTTTAAGCTAGACATTAATTTACTATATGTAGTGCCACACATTCTAGCACCAGCGTTAATTCTTGCAATCCAAAGTTGTCTAAAATTTCTTTTCTTTTGCTTTCTTCCAATATATGCATATTTTAAAGATTTCATAACTGCTTGATTTGCCATTTTAAATCTTACAGATTTTGCTCCAAAATATCCTTTTGCCCTTTTAAGAATTTTTTTATGTCTAGCTCTTGTTGTTACAGCTCCTTTTACTCTTGCCATTTTATTTTCCTCCTTTTTAGTTTAAATTTTATTTATATGGTAATAATTTTTTTACTGCTTTATTACTTGTGCTATCAACATAAGCTGATTGCTTTAAAGACATTTTTCTTTTTGATGATTTTCCAGTTAATTTATGTGCACGATTAGCAACATTTCTTTTTACCTTACCATTACCTGTTACTGATAATCTTTTTTTAGATGAACTATGTGTTTTCATTTTTGGCATAATAATCTCTCCTCTCTAATTTTTATTTGTTTTTTGCTGGTGATAAAAACATTGTAAGATTTTTTCCTTCCATTTTAGGATCTTTATCAACTTGAACACCTTCAAGTATACTACAGAATTCTTTCATTATTTCTTTTCCCTGGTTTACAAAGTTTAATTCTCTTCCCCTAAATCTCATACTAACTTTCACTTTATTTCCAGAAGCTATAAACTTATTAGCATTTTTAGCTTTAA
Organism: uncultured Clostridium sp.; assembly: GCA_964617175.1. Classification (GTDB taxonomy): domain Bacteria; phylum Bacillota; class Clostridia; order TANB77; family CAG-465; genus CAG-465. Next base: position 1,136 of record CAZTVT010000088.1, on the reverse strand, counting down.
CTTCTAAATCATGTTTATCAATATTTGGTGATAATCTTATTTCTTTAATTTCAATTACTTTTTGATTTTTTTTAGCCTCTTTTGCTTTTTTTGCCATTTCAAATTTATATTTGCTATAATTTAATATTTTACAAACAGGATTATCTTTATTTGGAGAAACTAATACTAAATCAAGTCCTTCTTCATAAGCTATATCAAGAGCTTTACTAGTACTCATTTTTCCTAATTTTTCTCCATTTTGATTAATTACTTGAACCTCTGTAAATCTTATTTGTTCATTTATTAAAAAATCTTGCTTTATATTAAACACCTCCACAAAAATAGATATAAAAAAAGATTGCTTGTATGGCAATCCTCTCATTTTAACAATGCATAAATATATATACAAACTGGTATATATCGATTATATATTGCATAACCTTACTAAGACAAAACTCGTAAGGTGAGAAGATTTCCTCTACTTTACGAGCTATATTTTAACATAATATTTTAATATTGTCAAGTTTTTTATAATATTTTTTCAAGTAAAATCAAATTATAATAATATCCATCATATTTTGTATCAAAACTACTTGGATATTTTGTATTAAATTTTTCTTTTTCTATTAGTTTATATTCTTCTTTATTTTTAAAATAGCTATTATAAAATCCATTATCTGATGAATCAATTATCCATATTCTACCTTTATATTCATTTAAAAAAACTAGATTTTCAACAGTTTCCATTTGTGGACTATATGCTTTATATGCTTCCTCTATATTCCAATGATTTTCATTATAAAAATACTGTTTATTATCTTTAAAATTTACTGCATATACTGAGCCATTACCTATATTAGAATAAATTAATATATCATCTTTTTTTATATTTTCTTTTAAATATTCTATTTGAGTCATATTAGATTTATCATAATTATTATTTATAAATTCTATATTACTAATTAAAGATGTAACGAATATTATTATGCATATCTCAATTGTTATATATTTCTCTTTTTCTTTTGCCATTATATTAGCAATAAAAAATACTAAAATTCCTGTTATAGACATTAAATATCTCGGATATAATATTGGACTTTTTAATGATATAATAAAAGCTATAATTACAATTAAAGTATATATTATTAAAGCCCTAA
>CAZTVT010000087.1:0-4185 GCA_964617175.1 uncultured Clostridium sp. | reverse complement strand
CAAATAATATACCAATGTCTGTATTAAATTATTTAACACCAAAAGAAATGAGAAATAAACTATGTTTAAGTGCTTAAGGATAACTTTTGTTATCCTTAACACAAATATTAATTTTATTTAAAAATTATATGAAAAATCAAGGGTGTACTGCGCTCATTTTCATTCGCCCTTGATTTATCATAAATTTTTATAGCATTAAATCTTAAATTTTCATTCAATTTTTTAGTTGAATTTATTTTTATAAAATTTTGTTTCACATCATTGACAAGTATACATTTATAAAAATTTTAATAGTTTGTTATTCAATAATTCCTCCACCTATTACAATATCATTATCATAAAATACAGCTGATTGTCCTGGTGTAATTCTAAGTACCGGATTTAAAAATTCTACTTTAATTCTATTACCTTCCACCATTTCTATTTTAGCTTTTTCTTCTTTTAAAGAATATCTTGTTTTTACACTAACTTCTAAAGGCTTGTCTATATAATCAATTGCTTGAAGATTTATATCTTTAACATACATTTCATTTTTATATAATTTATCTTCTTCACCAACAATCAATTCATTTTTATTTTTATTAAATCCAGTTACAAAAAGTGGAACTTTATTTGATATTCCAAGACCTTTACGTTGACCTATTGTATATTTATATAATCCTGTATGTTCACCTAATTTTTCACCTTTAATGTTAACTATGTTTCCTCTTTTTGACTTAATATCAGAATTTTTTTCTAAAAATCTTTTATAATCTCCATTTGTTATAAAACAAACATCTTCACTGTCAGGTTTCGAAGCTACTTTTAGATTATTTTCTTTAGCTATTTTCCTAATTTCGTCTTTTGATTCATACTCAGATAAAGGAAATATTACATGTTCAAGCATTTCTTTAGGAATATAATATAAAAAATAAGTTTGATCTTTTAAAACATTATTTGCTTTCTTTAAAACATATCTTTCATATTTATCACTATATTCTATTTTTGCATAATGACCTGTTGCTATATAATCCATTCCAAAACTTTTTGCTTTTTCATACATTATTCCAAATTTTAAGTATTTATTACACAGTACACATGGATTTGGAGTTCTACAATTTTTATATTCTTCAATAAAATTACCTATTATAGTATTTTTAAAATATTCCTCATAATCAAGTGTAATATGCTCCATTCCTAGATTTTTACAGATCATTTTTGCATCCCAAACAGAATCTAAATTACAACAGCCTCCATCATATAAATGTAGTGTTACTCCTGTCACATCATATCCTTGTTCTTTTAAAAGAATAGCTGCTACAGAACTATCTACTCCACCACTCATACCAAGTAATACTCTTTTTTTATTGTCCAATTTTATCACCTATATCAAATTTATACATTAATAGTATACCATAGTATAATGCAAAAAGCTAGCAAAATTAAGAATAAGTTTTGATTATATCAAAGCAAAAATTAACCTAACTAATTATTTTTTTTATTAATATACAAATTTAAAATTTATCATATTTAATTTTTATTTTACAAATTATTTTATATTTCATCTTTTTTTGCAAATAATAGTTTTAGGTGATAAAAATGAGTTCAAATATTAACATGACAAATCAAGAATATTCTGATTATGTAGATACAAAAGCAAAAAAAAGTCCAATAGCAAAAAATATAACTCTTGCATTTATTGTTGGAGGACTAATTTGTATCATTGGGCAAATAATTACAGATATATGTCTTCACTATGGTATTGATAAAAAGAATGCAACAACAATTACAACTATTATATTAATATTTCTAGGTGCTTTTTTAACAGCAATTAGAGTCTATGCTAAAATTGGAAAACATGCAGGAGCAGGTTCTATAGTACCTATTACTGGTTTTTCAAATTCAATAGTAGCACCAGCAATAGAATTTAAACTTGATGACTATATTTTAGGCCTTGGTGCAAATATGTTTAAAATTGCAGGTCCAGTACTAGTATATGGAATTACTACATCTGCAATTGTTGGCTTTATATATTGGCTACTAAAGCTATTTTGTATGTAGGAGGAAACAACATGAAAGTAGGAAATCAAACAATAAAATTTAAGAACTCTCCAAAAATATTTGATACATCTTCAATGGTAGGTCCAAAAGAAATGCAAGGACCTTTAGCACAACATTTTGATATGCATAATGATGATATATTTTTTGGTGAGAAGACTTTTGAAAAAGCAGAATCTAGAATGATGAATGATTGTATAAATAACTTATTTACAAAAACAAACACAAATCCAGATAAAATAGATTATATCTTTGCAGGTGACCTATTAAATCAATGTATGGCTTCTGGATTTTGTATAAGAGATTTAAATATTCCATTCTTTGGAATGTATGGGGCTTGCTCAACATTTGTAGAGTCTTTAATTTTAGCTTCCTCTTTTATAGATTCTGGATTTGCAAATAGAACTATAGCTGCAACATCTTCCCATTTTTGTAGTTCCGAAAGACAATTTAGAATGCCATTAGAGCATGGAAATCAGAAAAGTCCAACAGCACAATGCACAGTAACAGCAAGTGGATGTGCACTTGTAGTACCAAAAGACTATCTAAGTACTACTGGAGCATACGCAACCTACGCTACTCCTGGAAAAATTATAGATCTAGGAATATCCGACGTGATGAACATGGGAGCGGCAATGGTGCCGGCGGCATTTAATACGATTATGACACATCTTGAAGATACAGGAAGAAAGGCAGATTATTACGATGCAATAATAACAGGGGATTTAGGAATTCTTGGTTCTGAAATACTAGTTGATCTGTTCAATAAAGAAGGAATTGATATCTCACTTATACATAAAGACTGTGGTAAAATGATATATGATGATGCAACTCAAGATACTCATGCTGGAGGAAGTGGTTGTGGATGTATAGCCAGTGTATTTAGTGGATATTTTTTTAAATTATTAAAAGAAAAAAAATTAAATAAAGTATTAGTTGTGGCAACTGGTGCTCTAATGAGTACCCAATCATCATTACAAGGCGAAACTATACCTGGAATAGCTCATGCAATATCAATTGAAAATGAGGTGATTTAGATGGAAATATTTATTGAATATTTAAAAGTTTTTGTTACTGGTGGAATTATATGTGCTATAGGTCAAATTCTAATAGATAAAACTAAACTTACACCTGGTAGAATTCTAGTTATATTTGTAACACTAGGTGTCATTTTAACAGTAGTAGGAATATATGGAAAAATAGTTGAGTTTGGAGGTGCTGGTGCAACTGTTCCAATATCTGGATTTGGATATTGTTTGGGAACTGGTGTAATAGAAGAAGTAAATAGTATCGGATTTTTAGGAATTTTTACGGGTGGAGTTAAAGCCTGTGCTGCTGGTATATGTGCAGCTGTATTGTTTGGATTTTTAGGTGCTCTTTTTTCAAAACCTACAATAAAATAAAAAAATATTTTGCAAATTGATATTTTACATATTGTATATTTACTAGTTTTATGATATAAAAAATAATTAGGAATAATTACTTGTTTATAGCTAAAAACTTAGGAGGTATATAATTGAGAAATACAGAAGTTAAAAGAAAAAATTCTAATATTATTTTAGTTATACGTATAATTTCTATTTTAGTAATATTAGTGTGTATAGGAATAATTATATATAGATATTTTAATTTGAAAGAGGCTGATAAAATAATAGACAGTATAAATTCTGATATAACCTTAAATGATAAAAACATTGAAATAAATGGTGCTACTGCAAATTTAATAGATACAGATATTTCTTCGTTAAAATCAAAAAATTCTGATACTGTAGGCTATTTAAAAATAAGTGGTACTAACATAAATTATCCTGTAGTTCAAAGTAATGATAATGATTATTATTTGAAACATTCATTTGACAAGTCGTATAATCAAGCTGGTTGGATTTTCTTAGATTATAGGAATAATATTAATAAATTAGACAAAAACACCATTATATATGGTCACAATATGTTAAACGGAACAATGTTTAGTAATTTAACAAAAATGCTAGATAAATCTTTTTTTAATGACGATAATAATACATACATTAACTTAATAACTGAAAATAAAACAACAATATGGAAAATATTCTCTGTATATGTAACAAATCCAGATACTTATTATATGACTATAGGATTTTCATCTTCAAATGAATATTTGAATTTTTT
>CAZTVT010000086.1:0-4212 GCA_964617175.1 uncultured Clostridium sp. | reverse complement strand
TAATTTTTTCAGTGTAATAAAAGATAAAAAGGTAATTTTAGAATCATATAAAAGTAAAAATTTGGAATATGAATTTACAGATAAAAAACTTTCATTAGAGTTAAAAATTAAAAATACACCACAAGATGAATATTCTATTAAATTAAATATTAAGGATTATGATTATATAATATCTCAGGATCATGTTTATGTGTTACATGAAGGAAAAATTTATACTTTAGAAAAAAAAGAGAGTAATATATTTTTACTTAAAATGTTTGATAATAAAGATGAAATTTTGGTTCCAAGTGATAAAAAAGAAGAGTTTTCAAAATATGTATTGCCAAATTTGGAAGAATACTTAAACGATAAAGATATAAAAAAAGAAGTTGATAACAATAAGCCTACAGTTAGCAAATTATCATCTAAAATATATTTAGATTTAGATGACAAGGAAAACATTAAATTAAAGCTAATTTTTTGTTATAATGATAATGAATTTAATATATTAGATGATAACTATGAGAAATATATAAAAGAAAATAATGTTAAAAGAAATATTAATGAAGAAAGAAAAGTTTTAGAAAGAATTTTTTTAGATGGGTTTGAAATATTAAAGTCTCAAGGGTATTTTCTTTTAAAAAATGAAGATTATATATATGAATTTTTTACAGAGAAAATTGAAGGATATATGAATGATTTTGAAGTTTTAGCTACAGAAAAATTTAAAAAGAAGAATGTGAAAAAAGTTAATCTTAGTAATATATCAGTAAGATTAGAATCTAGTCTATTAGAAATGGATATATCTAAAATAGATATAGATGTAGACGAAATAAAAAAGATACTTCAAAATTATAATATAAAGAAAAAATATTATAAATTAAAAAATGGAGATTTTCTACAATTAGAACAAAGTAAAGAATTAGACTTACTGAATGATATATCTAATAGTCTTGATGTGGATTTTTCTAAAATTAATAATGGAGTAATAAAATTGCCTCCAAGTAGAAGTGTTTATTTGGAGAAAATGTTGGATAAGAATAAAGAAATTAGTGTTACAAAAAATGACAAGTATTGTAACTTAATAAGCAACATTAGTAATAAAAATTTTTCTGATAAAATTACTATTAGCAAAAGTTTTGAAAAGGTATTAAGACCATATCAAAAAGTTGGATACAAATGGTTAAAAGTTTTGGAGAGTTATAATTTTGGAGGAATACTTGCGGATGATATGGGACTTGGAAAAACTTTGCAAATTATAGCACTTTTAGAGTCTTCTTTAAAATCAAGTACAAAAAAGCCTTCTATAGTTGTATGTCCAAGCTCTTTAGTATTAAATTGGAAAGCAGAAGTTGAAAAATGGTGTGGAAAAATAAAAGTACTAATAGTAAAAGGAACAGCAAGTGTAAGAAAAGAATTGATAAATAAGTATAATGAATATGACCTTATTGTAACTTCTTATGATTTATTAAAAAGAGATGTTTTAGAATATGAAGGTAAAAAATTTAGATATATAATAGCTGATGAAGCACAATATATTAAAAATTTTTCTACTCAGAACGCCACATCTTTAAAAAGTTTAGAGGGAGATGTAAAGTATGCACTTACAGGTACCCCAATTGAAAATTCTATTTCTGAATTATGGTCAATTTTTGATTTTATAATGCCAGGTTATTTATATAATTACAATAAATTCAAAAAGAAATTTGAAGAACCTATATTAAAGCATGAAGATAAAAAAGCTTTAGAACGATTAAAATTACTTATAGAACCTTTTATTTTAAGAAGAATAAAAAAAGATGTTCTTACTGACTTGCCAGAGAAGAATATAACTATATTAAAAAATGAAATGGAAAAAGAACAAGAGAGGTTATATTATTCATATATGGCTCAAATAAAAAAAGAAGTTTCGCAGGAAGTAAATACAAACGGATTTGAAAAAAGCAAACTTAAAATTTTGATGTTACTTACAAGACTTAGGCAAATATGTTGTCATCCGGGTCTATTTATAGATAATTATAAAGGAGAAAGTGGTAAATTAAAGCAATGTATTGATATAGTAAAAGAAGCAGTATCTTCTGGGCATAAGATATTATTATTTTCTCAGTATACATCTATGTTTGAAATAATAGAGAAAGAAATTGATAAATTAGGAATACAATATTATAAATTAATAGGTTCTACTCCTATAGACAAAAGAATTAGTATGGTGGAAAGTTTTAATAGAAATGAAGATGTAAAGATTTTTTTAATATCTCTTAAAGCAGGCGGAACAGGTTTAAATTTAACAGGAGCAGATGTTGTAATACATTATGATCCTTGGTGGAACTTATCAAGTGAAAATCAAGCTACTGATAGAGCATATAGAATTGGTCAAAAAAATAGTGTTCAAGTGTATAAACTTATAACAACCAATTCTATTGAAGAAAAAATAAATAAATTACAAGAAAAAAAGGCTAAGCTGTCTGAGAAGTTACTTTCAACTGAAGAAACGTTTATAAATAAATTGTCTAAAGAAGAAATTCTTTCTTTATTTGATTAATAAAGTTATTATTTTAAGATGTTTTGTATGTAAACAAAAAAATATAATAAAGTAATCACTCATAGTTATAAAAATTATGAGTAATTACTTTATTTTTTTCTAAGTTATTTTAAAAATCTCATCATTGATATAGATTCAACAATATTGATTATTTCTGATGCAAGTAACATTATTCCACATATCATAGTAAGTGCTGACATACTTGCAAATGGATTTATTACCATTACTATTCCTAAAATTAGTGTTAGAAAAGAAAGTATTAACATTAATGCCCAGCTAGGATTATCAGCTGATTTTAAATTAAATGCAAGTTGGAATCTAACTATACTATTTATTATCATCCAACACCCTATAATAATTGGTAGAAATGCCTTTATTATATTAGGGTTAAAAATTAATACAATTCCTAATATAATATACACAATTCCTTCAATTAATTCAAAACTAAAAGCTTTAAATTCTTTTGGACTAGAAAAGTAAGATATTGTGTGCATTATTCCTATTACAAGTAGAAAACAACCAAGGCATATAAAAAGTACAGATAGAGAAATATCTGGTTTAAAAATTAAAAAAAGTGATAATACAATAAGGCATATAGATAGTACAATTGAGCCTTTTGCATATCTTTTCATATAATCGATCATAATATTACCTCCTTGTATTTAGTATAACACAAAATAAAATAAAAGTTAATAAATATTAAATTTTTTCTACATTTTTTGTTATTTATATATAATAATAATATATAATTAGAATATATTTAGTTAGAGGTGTTAGAAATGAAAGATGCACTAATACTAGGAGCATATATGTCGATTTTAGGAGCAATAAGTAGTTTAATAGGTGGTACTCTTGGCAGTATATGTAGTATAAAAAGTAAAAAAACGGTATCTTTTTTATATGAAATAACTGCAGGTGTTATGACAGGAATAGTATGTTTTGAAATGTTACCAGAAAGTCTTGGCATGGCAAATATTATTTATTCTGTACTTGGAATTTGTGTAGGTGTATTATTAATATATATATTAGATTTATTTATTCAAAAATTAAATAATACAAAAAATAATAGTAAAATAATTGCATTAGTGGTAATGTTATCTATGGCTATTCATAACGCTATAGAAGGGCTTGCTATAGGTTCTAGTTTTGTTTTTTCAATTTCTCTTGGTGCATCAGTATTACTTGGTATGTTTTTACATGATATTCCAGAAGGAATGGTGGTAGGAATAACAAGTAAAATAGAAGGAAAGCATACAAAAAGAATAATTTTTGAAACTTCTATTGTAGGTGCATGTGTTGGAATTGGTACTTTTATAGGGGGATATATTGGTAAAATAAATGAAACATATATAGCTATTAGTCTTTCAATTGCAGCAGGTGCTATGCTTTATTTAGTTGCTTGTGAACTTATACCTGAGTCCAAAAAAAACTCAAAAGAAAAGAAAATATATTTAGCATATATAATTGGAATAATAATGGGAGCTTTACTATCAAAAATATAGTAGAACTGTTCGGCAACCTAGAGAGTATCGAGATTAGTGTGTAAATTTATATAGTTTGTGAATAAATATGGTGTGTGAAATAGAAGTAGACATCATATAGAGGGTGTATAATATGGTGTGTAAATTAAAAAACGCATCATATTTTTTTGTATGCAAATAGTATGCTAGGTATAGCTGTATATATAAGCT
>CAZTVT010000085.1:0-4319 GCA_964617175.1 uncultured Clostridium sp. | reverse complement strand
TCTTGGACAATACTCATATTCTACTTTTTATAAAGATTTTAGCTTCTTTTATAATCTTACATAACTTTGAAGTGTCACCTAAAAGTTGCTTTTAGTCTTTGATTTCAAGGTAGAATTTACTTTTGTAATTAACCAAACTTTTGTATTTACTTATATATTGTTTTCTTTTTTTATCAATTCAAACGCTTTCTTAATATCATGTTCATCTGATATATTAATTTTATATCCTTTAATATCATTTATCATTTTACGTTTAGCTTCATTTATTTCCGAAATTGTTCTATCTGAAAAATCATCTTTATGTTCATATTCAATTAGTGTCCCTAAATTTTCTACTACCTGAAAAGCAAATTCCATTCCATTTTTTTCATAAACAATAACGTGATATTTTACTTCAACTAGTCTTTTAAATCCTAAATAATTAAATAATTTTTCAGCTTTTTCTAAATCATCACAATTTAAATTTATTTTTTGTTCTGAAATAACATCACCATTATTATCTAATTCTTTATTTTTGTATGTTATTTTTTTTACTTCTTTATTTTCTAAATTTAAATTTCTTAACAATACTGAATGTCTTAAAAATTCTTGTATATTATCATTTACCATTTCTTTATTTAAGTTAGTTAAATATATATCATCTATGTCGCTTTCACGTATTTTTTTAAAGCCTTGACTTTCTAACTTTTGAATTGCTATTTCAAGTTCATCCATTAATTGTACAGTAACTTCTATTTGTTTCATATATTCCTCCTAAATAAATACTTTTTTATTATACAACAAAAAGAATTATTATACAATATAAAAAGTATAAAATATGAAACTATGAAAATTTTCTTTAAAAAATTTATTTGTTTTTTTACGAGTTGTATTTTAATTTTAAAGGATTTTATTTACATTATTAAAAATTTAAAATCAAAAGTGGAGATTTTTTTTAATCTCCACTTTTGATTCATTCTCTAATATTTAGTTGATTTTTATTGTTTAAATTTTCTCGATCTTCTTAATTACAATAGTTATAGAATTAAATTTTATAACATCATTTACATTTTTTCCAAGCATAGCCTGTGCTAACGGAGCCTCGCAAGAAATAATGTTATTTTGAAGATCTCCCTCTGAACTGCCAAGAATGGTTAACTTTTTTTCTATACCATCCATAGTAAAAGTAACGATTGTTCCAACAATTACAGTCTTTCCATCAAATTCCTTATATGCTACTGTATCTTCAATAATAACTGCATTTTTAATTTTCCAATACAATTTTTCCTTCTGTGCAGGTAAAGTATGCATGGCTTTTACACGTAATTCCATAAATTCAGGATTTTCGCGCAAATCATTATCACGTTTTACACTTTCTCCCATTTCCTTTAAAGTCTTCTGGATTTCCTCATCAATTTTTTTATAATCATCTTGCAATTTAACAAATCCAACTCTTGAAATAAGATCTTCTTTCATAACACAATCTCCTTTTTTTTGCTCTTTTTTTAATTTTGACCTAACAGACATAACAATTTTCCCATAATTATTTTGACCATCATTATTAGGCCCACACCCCCAATAATTTTCTTTAACAGTAGCCTCAACAATATATTCATCGCCTGTTTCCAATAATTTCATCATAATATCTTTATTCTGCTTAAATTTGAAATATACTGCTTCAAACATAACTTGCTGTTTGATATCTTCCCAATCTTCCCTTAGATGATACATTCTATTTCTACCGATATTAGATGCCTCTTTTGGAGTAGTGGCATTAATAATTAATTGCTTTACAAGTTGGTCTGAAAATTTCTGTGCCTGATAATAATGTTCAGATGTTTTCCAATATACATTATCCTTATAAAAGCCATGATTCGAATAGGTAGCTAAATAACCTAATGGACCGAATTCTTTATAAAATCTTATCTCACCCATTCTGTCTTTGACCTGGAATCAAATACTTAGTTTTTAGATCTGACATCTTATAAACTTCATTACTTTGTTCATCAAGTTTTATAACTGTTCTATAAGCTATCTGACCTTTTTCACTTGCAGTATCAAACATATTTAGCTTTTCGATTACAATTGAATTATCATAATCACAGCTTAATCTCCAGGCTACTCCTTCCTTAGTCATTTTACTATTGTAAGAACCATAATTTCTTTCGTGAACAGGTGTTAAAGGTTCATTTTCTTTACTAGTTAAACCACAAAACTCATTTACTGCCCTACCAAGATTACATATAATCCCAGTATCAATAGAAAATTCATAGTCAAACAACATACTAGCATCATATTCAGCCTCTTGCAGAACACTTATATATGCATTAATCATTGGCAAAACTTCATTTATGATATACTCGTATTTTTCAATTTTACCATTGACTTTATAACTATAAGCTGTTTTTTTACATATTTCAATAACATTATACACATCTTCCCAAGTTGCATCTGGGAACACATCAAGACTCTTAAGTTTTTTTGTTTTTTTATAGGAAATCAGAGCATTTAAAAAGAACCTTTCAGTTATAATATATCCTGACATTTTTCTTTTTTCAGTTTTTGGGTATATATTCATACCATAATTTCCATTTTCTGTTATTCTTGGATTTATTGTATAGTATACACCATCATGATTTTTCATTAGATAAACCTCTGATAATTCATAATTTTCTTCCATACTATTTCCAATAATAAACTTATGAGATATTCTTTTAACCTCATCAATATTCTTGACATTTGTATACAAATCAATGCAAAAGAACATATTAGGCTCTTCCGTAAGACATATTTTATGATCATATGGATCTTTTATTTTAGATTCATGTAATTCAATATCCTTGTATTTTGATATCAACAAATAATTTTCGGTACAAATTATTTTGTGAGATAACACTTCTGTTACATATACTTCGGCGTTTTTCACTAAAGGCTTGTACCTTATCTCCACACAAGTTTCTCTGCTACCAGATCCGATTTTCTCAAAGTAAGGTTTGTAAATTTTAAGGAAGTTTGCCATGTCCAATATATAATCAAACTGACCAAATCTACTACTTTTACATTCCCAGCCAATCTCATAAGGCGTGAAAGATAATCTTACTCCTCCTAAGCCTTTTGAAGCATTTTGGCTAATCTTACAATGCATTTTGTTGAGTTGGTCATTATGCCTACTAAAACTTACTGATGATATTCTAGTTGTCACTCCTAATTCATCTTTAAGAAGATTAATAAATTTATCTAAATATGGATAATTGCCTACATCATTGTCTAAATATGGAAAAACAACCGAATTTCTATGCTCTTTCCTATCGTAAGTTACAATAGACGTCCTAGATTCTTTCTGGGGTGAAGCATATTTTAATGCCGCAATAATATTTCTAAGCCTACTTTCTGTCCAAAACTCAACTCTAGGTTCAGCTAATTTGCTGCATATTCTGCACGCATTTAAACAGCCCACCTGTGGTTGTAAATGCCGAAGTTTTGAAAAGAATTCCTCGGGCATTTTTTTAAATTCAACAATTAATCGTTGACGTTCTAGAAAATCCTGTTCTGATATTTGATTTTCATCCATTAACAAAAATTCTGTTTTCTTCATATTTTTGATTCCTTTCTGAGAATTTGTCTGTATAGCTTCATAATGTTTAATTCAATATTTTCATCAGTATTATCAAAAAATATTGTTCTGTTTTTGTCTAATAATTTATCAAATTTTTCTAAAAAACTGTCTCTTGTTCTAGTATCGTCTAATATTTTATCAAGTATGGACTTACCCCTTTCTGAAATTCTTCGTTCTCTAATTTCCTCATTAGCAGATACAAAGATGGTTAAATCCGGTTTGAGAATGTTGTATTTTGAATAATCTAAATTAACATCAAGACCTGCGACCTGATGAGAAACTACAGTATCAATCAAATACCGTACACAATACACATTTTTGTTTTTGTAATCATATGACTTTTTTATCTTTTCTGACATATATATGACAGATGATAGATAAAACAAATAATGCGCTAATTGTGATGTCTCTCTTACATCCTTGTCTACTTTGTCTCTTTCAGAAAATTCCTCGCTTGGCGTTTTTAATATAATAGATTCTTTATCTATTTTTTTAATTCCTTAGCAACAGAACTTGTACCAGAGCCATCTAAACCTGTAATTACTATAAACATAATTATCTCTCCTTATAAAATTAAATTAAATTTTATATTTAAGTAATAAACTTGATTTGTATTATATCACTTAATAGTCCAATTTGCAAGCAATTTCGTATTTTTTATGTATTCATATTTAAGTTTAAAAGTAAATTCTACTTTTTGCTTAGAAGTAGAATTTAGTCTTGG
>CAZTVT010000084.1:1260-4350 GCA_964617175.1 uncultured Clostridium sp. | reverse complement strand
AAAAATAAAAATAAAGGTATATCTTTAATTGTATTATTAATAACAATAGCTGTTATGTTAATATTATTAACTGTAATAGTGATAAGTGTTGATAACGTTTCAAATAATTCTAAGTTATCAGCATTTGCAACTGATTTATCAACTATTGAAGATTTAACTAGTACATATTATATGCAAAACAATTCTTTTCCAGTAAAAACAGAAAGTGGGAAAGAAATTAAAGATATGATAATGACACAAGGAGATTTACTTGATAAAGTCGGAAATGATAAAAAAGCTAAGTTCATCGAAGAATTAAAATTAAATAATGATTATAACGATGAAAGTGATGACTTAGGGGAATATTATCATATAGATTTAAGTAAATTAGATATTGAATCTTCAAAAAGAGGAACGTTGAAAGATGGGGATACAAAAGATATATATGTTGTTGCATATCCATCAATGAATATATATTATATAAAAGGAATAAAAGTCAAAAAAGATATATATTTTTCTCTTTCATCTAAATTAACTAATAGAGTTAAACTTGATAAAGATATGGCATATAAAAGTGACAGCACTACATCTATTCAAAGTATAGATGGTCTTACTATTAAAAAAATGACAAAAAGTTGGACAAATTCTATGGGAATATATGTCCAAGCTAATCTTAATAAAGACGAAGATATTTATTTAGAAGCTACAAATGTAGAAAAGAAAAAGCTTATTACAAATGAAGGAAATAATGAATTTAGTTTTAATGATTTAAGTGAAGTTAATGGATTTACATCAGATGAAAGTAACACTTTTAAAAATTCAGATCAAAGTAGTAAAAAAATAATTTTTACTAAACAAAAAGGAACTGATGTGTTAGGAAAAATAGAAGTAGATATGTCAAATTATGAAACTGATTTACCTACATATTCAATAAATCCTTTAAATATTGTGTATTCTGAAGAATATAATATGATTTCTTTTAAAGTAGGAGATAGCACTAGTGGAGTAAAAGAAGTAAGATATGAGTATTTAACTAAATATAACGAAAAGGGAGATTTACAAAATTACTATTCTAATATATCAGAATATGATGAGGAGTATTTAAAGTCAAAAGGAAAAAAAGCAATAGCTGATAAAGATGGAAATATAGCCTTAAAAATAGATAAAGATATACAAGGAATACAGTTAATAGTAATAGATAAAGCGGGAAATATTTTATCTCGTAATAATAGTGAAGAGGCTCTTAAAATAGGATTATATAATGAATCTAATGATATGTATATAGGACTAAATCTTAAAGAAAATACAGAAAAAACTCTTTCTTATTCTATAATTTTAGTTAATAAAAATGGAATATCAAATTTAGAAATACAAACGAGTAGTGATGGAATAAATTATTCTGACCCTAAAGTTATAAATGTAAATTCATCTGCTACTGAAAATATAAAAATAATATCTGATAAACAAGAAAATTTAGGTAAGGTTAGTTTTTTAAAAGTTACTGCAATAGATAATTCAACACTTGAGAAAACTCAAAGTACTAGAATTTTTAAACTTAGTGATAAATCAACTTTAGAGATTGGAAAAATAACAGAAGAATCTAAAACTTTTAATTTAAAATCACAGGGAACATATTATAACCCAATAGTGCCTAAAGGTTTTGCACCAATAAATGAAGGGGATGCTATATGGGGAAGCGCTGATGGATGGACGAATGGACTTGTTATTCAGGATGAAAATGAAAATCAATTTGTATGGATACCGGTAACTGACGATAATTATGTGAAAGATTTGACTTTTCCTGCAAATTGTACTCCTACAGATGATGATACATTACCAAGTGGTATAACAGACGAAACAGCGGATGTAAAAAAATATGGAGGATTTTATATAGGAAGATATGAAGCTGGAGTTCCTATAGGAGACACATCACCAAGTAATAAAATAGGAATTCCAGTAAGTAAGCAATTAGCAACAGCATGGACAAATATAGATTATACAAATGCAAAAGCAAGTGCGGAAAGAATGATAAGTAATGATTATGTACAAACAGGATTACTAACAGGAAAAGCATGGGACAGAACATGTCACTTTATAGAAGATGCAGTACCAAGTTTAACAGATAGTAGAACATATGGTAATCATAAAAACTCGCAATCTCCAGCAAATGTAACAGGATATGGTTCAAAACAAGTAGCTGGATTTAGTGATAAATGGAGTGTAAAAAATATATATGACTTAGCAGGAAATGTATATGAATGGACAGCAGAGTCTGACGGCGCTTCTCGTATCTGCCGTGGTGGCAATTACAATGATGGTGGGGACGTGAGACCAGTTTCCTATCGTCGCGGCAGCGTTCCTTCCGGCACTAGTGTCGTTATAGGATTCCGCTCTAGGCTTTACATAAAGTAGCTTAAGTTGGTTTTGTAAAAAAATATATTAAAACAAGTATTCAAATAGGAGTAATTTATGTGGACAAATAAACAAAAAGAAGCAATAGAAAAAAGAGATAGTAATATATTAGTGGCAGCATCAGCTGGAAGTGGAAAAACAGCAGTTTTAGTTGAGAGAGTTATAACCCGTGTGTTACAAGATAAAATAGATATAAATAAATTATTAATTGTAACTTTTACAAATGCTTCAGCAAGTGAATTGAAAGAAAGACTCTTAAAAAGAATATATGAGGCATTAGACAAAGATAAGTCTAATGCCTTTTTAAAAAGACAAATAAAAAATATAAATATTGCAAATATAGAAACAATACATGCATTTTGTCTTAAACTAATTCGTTCAAATTTTAATATATTAGGAATAGATCCTAATATTAAGGTATGTGATGAATCATATTCTAGGGTATTAAAATTAAAAGCAATAAATGAAGTCTTAGAAAAGTTATATATGGATGCAAATAATGATGATGTAAAAAAAGAAAAACTATATAAAGTATTAGAACTATTTTCTTCTAATGATGATAATTTAATAGAATATATATTAAAAATATATTCATATATAAATAGTTTTTCTTATCCACTTGATACTTTAAAAGAAAATATAGAGAAATATAACGTAGAAGATGAAAATATTGATTTAACTAATACTGATTTTGGAAAA
>CAZTVT010000084.1:0-1250 GCA_964617175.1 uncultured Clostridium sp. | reverse complement strand
TATTTGATGATGTTATATCTTCTTTAACTTTACTTTTAGATAAAGGAAATCAAGTTTTAGAAAAAATAAGAGGAATAGAAGAGTTTGAAAAAATAGCAGATGTAATTGATACAGATTTATCATATATAAAAAGTATATTAAATGAAAGTACTACTTGGGACAAGTTATACGATATGTTATCTAAATTTTCTTTTCTTAGAATGCCTTCATATAAAGGTACTAATGATCAACTTAAAGAAGAAGTTACTAACTTTAGAAATAAAATTTTAAAAAAGCAGATAGAGTTATTAAAAAAACAAGTTTATGAAAAAAGTAAAAATATTTTATTAGATAATAAAAAAGCATACGAATATATTAGTTATTTATATGATATACTTTATAATTTTAATGAAAAATATACAAAATTAAAGAGGGAGTCTTCTGTAATTGATTTTAATGATATAGAGCATTTAGCTTTGAATTTACTTGTAAAAAGAAATAGTGAGGGAAAATTAGAAGTTACAGATATTGCAAAAGAAAAAAGAAAAGAATTTGAAGAAATATATACTGATGAGTATCAAGATACAAGTTTAGTTCAAGAAACAATTTTAAATGCAATATCTAGAGAAAATAACCGTTTTATGGTGGGAGATGTAAAACAAAGTATATATAAATTTAGACAAGCAATGCCAGAGATATTTAACGAAAAATATAATAAATATCCTTTAAATGACATTAATAATAGTGATATTAAAGATGTTAAAATATTACTTAACAAAAATTTTAGGAGTAGAAAAAATGTAATAGAAAGCATAAATGAGATTTTTGAAAAAGTAATGAGTAGTGAGGTTGGAAATTGTGACTACTTAGATATTGAAAAATTAGAATTTGGCGCTACAAAATATTTAGATAACAAAGAGAATAACTACAAAACTGAAATTAATGTAATAGATTTAAAAGATGATAAAATAGAAGATAAAAGCTTAGAAGATGAAGTAGATAATTATTTATCAGATTTGAAAAACTTTGAAATTGAAGCAGAAATGATTTCAAATAAAGTAAAGGAATTAATGCTAAATTTTAAAACATATGATATAAAAAATGAAGAGTTTAGAAATGCTAGATATAAAGATATAGTTATACTTTTAAGGAGTATTAAGGATAAGGGAGAAATATTAGAAAATATTCTAAAAGAAAATGGTATACCAGCCTTTTGTGATGCGAGTTCTAGTATATTTGAAAGTGATGAAGTAAAACTTGTTTTATCATTA
>CAZTVT010000083.1:0-4488 GCA_964617175.1 uncultured Clostridium sp. | reverse complement strand
AAAAGTTGATATATTTTTACAAAATTAAACATAGATTTTATATAGGAGTAACAAAAATGATAATAATTAATTTTATAATATCAATAATAATATTATTAATAATATTTGGTGTAATATATTCAATTACAAAATTACTGTTATATATTTTTACAAGATATGATTATAAATCATATTATATATTTTTACCAACGTTTCTTATGATGGGGGCATGGAGTTTATGTTTCATATTATGGTATGTAACCATAACTTACATTCTTAATATAGATATAATACAAATCATAATATCTATAATAATAAAAGAAGCATTTATACCAAATAGTTTTATAATTACTAGTTTAATATTCTTATTCATTTGTCTATTACTAAAAAGCATAGCACTTTTAGCAATAAATATTGATTATAAAAAATTAACCGGCAATACACGATTTTTCTTCAAGAAGTTACTTAAAGTAAAAATGAAAAAAAATGGTAAACTAGTAATAAAAAATGAGCCTGAACCAATTTATTTTAGAACAGCCTTATCAATTAGCATACTATCTTTTGTTATAGTAGTTATATCAATTTTAATCCTATTCTTTATTGGATATCTAATTAGTAAAAAATTATAATAGGGTTAACTTTGTAAAAAAATACGGAAATGTTTTATAATTTCCGTATTTTTTATATTAATATTTTTATAAAATAATGCTAAGCACCAATATTTTTTAACATTTCACCAAATTTATTATATAGTTCCTCTTTTAATAATTTATTTTCCTCCTTTTCTAAATATTTATCATCTACTAGTAATTCTTTAGCCGCAACTTGTGCATCTTGCAAAATTTTCATATCTTTAAGTAAGTTTGCAAGTTTAAACTCTGGAAGTCCAGATTGTCTTATACCAAAAAAGTCTCCTGGTCCTCTTAGTTCTAAATCCTTCTGGGCTACATCAAAACCACTATTACTTTTTTCCATAATTTTGAGTCTTTCTCTAGAATTAATTGATTTATTATTTGATTTTAATATACAATATGATTGATATTCTCCTCTTCCAACACGTCCGGCGTAGCTGATGCAAAGCAGCAAGTCCAAATCTATCAGCATTTTCAATTATCATAAGAGTAGCATTGCTTACACTGATACCTACCTCAATTACAGTTGTAGAAATTAATATATTAATTTTATTTTCTTTAAAAGCTTGCATTATTTCATCTTTTTCTTTATTTTTCATTTTACCATGAATTATAGCAACATTATAATCCTTAAAATATTCATTTTTATATTTGTCATATATTTTTTCTACGGATTTTAAATCAAGTTCATCATTTTCTTCTACTAAAGGGCATACTACATACGCTTGTCTCCCTTCGTCAATATTCTTTTTTATAAAATTAATAATTCTATTTTCATAGCTTTCATCTACAGCATATGTTTTTACAGGTTTTCTACCAGGTGGCATTTCATCAATTATTGATAAATCAAGATCACCGTATAACATAATGGCAAGAGTTCTAGGTATTGGAGTTGCGGTCATTACTAAAGTTTCTACACTCTTTCCTTTATTTGAAAGTTTTAATCTTTGTTTTACTCCAAATCTATGTTGTTCATCAGTTATAACCAAGCCTAAATTACTAAATTCTATATCATCTTCTATTAAAGAATGAGTTCCGATTATAACATCTATTTCTTTATTTTTTAATCTTTCACATATTATTTTTTTGTTTTTCTTTGTAGTACTTGAAGTTATAATTTCCGTAGTTATACCTAACTTATTAAAATATTTACTTAATTCATCAAAATGTTGATTTGCAAGTATTGTAGTTGGTGCCATCATAGCAGCCTGATATCCATTTTTTACAGCAATATACATAGCTACTGCTGCAACAATAGTTTTACCACTACCAACATCACCTTGAACCAGCCTATTCATTACTTTATCACTTAACATATCTTTAGTTATCTCGTCAATTACTTTAGTTTGCGCATTTGTGAGTTTAAAAGGAAGTAAATTTAGAAATTCTTTTATATCAACACTTTTAAATTTTTGAGATTTTATAACACCTATAGAGGATTTTTTAACAGACATAAGTGCTAGCTCAAGCAAAAACAATTCATTAAATATAAGTCTATTACGAGCTTCATTTACAGCTTTAAAAGTTTTAGGAAAATGAACGTTTTGCATAGCATAGTTTATTTCGCAAAGATTATATTTTTTTCTAAAACTATCACTTAAAAAATCTGGTATTAATGGTTTATTCTCATATGCTAAACTTTCAAGTCTAAATAAATAATTTTGAGTAATACCAGATGTAAGTGGATATATAGGATAAATACCTTGAATTTTATCTATATCTTTTAAATCATATATTTGTGGTGATTCCATAGAAACTACACCATAATTCTTTATTGCTCTGCCATAAAATAAATATTTATCTCCTTTATGAAGTTTAGTATTTATATATTTTTGATTAAACCACGTCATTTTACATTCACCAGTATCATCATAAACAAAAGTAGAATATATAGTAAGATTCTTTCTTATTCTTTGTATATGTATACTATCACTTAATGTTGCAATAAACAAGTAATTTTCTCCATCAATAAACTCTATTATATTAGAAAGTCTAGTTCTATCTTCATAATTTCTTGGATAATATTCTACTAAATCTTTTATATTATATATTCCCATTTTATTTAAAAGTTCTGCTTTTTTAGGTCCAACACCTTTTAAATATTGAATGTTCTGATTTAAATCAAACTCTTTAATTTCACTCATTTAACCACCATACAAATTATACCAAAAAACATTTGTTTATTCAATACTTTACTATAACTTTAGAAAAAAAGGATGTAAAAAGTAAATTTATTTTTATATTGAATATAATAAAAACAGATATTTTTTACCATATCTGTTTTATTCAAAATAATTTGCCTATTCACATTTTGTTATTCTGCTTTTATTTTGCGATATTTATATAAACTAATCTCCTATAATTTTGCTAAAACTATTATTATTTGAGCACTACAATTAAAAGACGTGTAAAACATTAAATATACAGTCATAATAAAAGTATAAATTATAAAATATTTTTTTATAATTCGTTACTTAAAATTTCGCTAAAAAGTTTGTCTATTATATCTATAATATTTTTTCTATTATCAATTTTAACGCTTTAATACATAATAAATATTAGGATTAATTGTATTTTTTATAATGACTTTTTATTGTCCTTCTTATATTTCTTTTCTATTTACTTGTGTTTTTTTCTTTTGTAATTTTGTTTTATCTTTTTTATTTAATATTTCTTCTTCATCATCTAAATTAAATTTGTATCTTATATATACTTTTAAAGCAGCAAGAACCGGCATTGCTATAAGCATACCAACTACGCCAAATAAAAGCTGAAAAACGATAAGTCCACCAATAACAACAACTGGATGCAAATCAACAGATTTTGCAATTATATTAGGTTGCAATATATTAGCATCAATAATTTGAATTATTATAAGTGAGACAAAAGTTATAAGTGCAAAAATAGGCCCTCCAGTAGCTAAAGCATAAAGTGAAACAACTAAATATGAAAGTATAGCACCTATATATGGTATAAAATTAAAAATCATAATAAGTATTCCAAATACTACTGCATAATCTATTTTTAGTATTATACATACTATAGTAGTAAGTATACCAACAATTAAACTATCGATTGCATACCCTTTGATATAACTCATACATGTAGCATCAATATCCATTATCATTTTATGCCTTCTGCCATCCTCGCTATTCCTAGATAAAAAAGCTATTACATTTTCTTTAAATTTATCCATATCTTTCGCCATAAAAAATGAAACAATTACAGCAGTAAAGAAAGATATTACAAAACCAGTTATACTTTGAACTGTATTTATAGAATAGTTTATTGCATTTGTAACTGTACCTTGAACAAAATCAAGACTTTTTAGACTACTAGTTATATCTATTCCATTTTGCATATCTAAATTATTTGTTAAAAATTCATTTACAAAACTTATTACACTAGTATAAATACCAGGTAATTCTCTAAGTAAGTGAGATAATTGTTCTACAAATATTGGAACTACCAAACCTATAGCAACGCCAATAATTCCAAATATAATGAAAAGTGCCAATATTGCTGATATATTTTTTCCAAGACCAATTTTTCTTAATCTTCTAACAAGTGGCATAGATACCCAACAAATAATTATTCCAACAAATATAGGAGCAAGTGCAGCTATTCCTTTTAATATTTTATCCATGATTCCTATATTTTTTAGAAAAAAATACAATCCAATAAAAGTAGCTCCATATATTGCCATATTTATAAATTTAAAATCTAGTCCATTTTCTTTTACCTTCATAAAAGCCTCCTAATTTCTTATTAAAGTATAATATATTATTATTTTTTTGTCAATGTTTTGGATTTGATTAATTTTCAATTTTTTATATTAATATTTCATAATAAATTTAATACAATTTCTGCTATTTTA
>CAZTVT010000082.1:0-4579 GCA_964617175.1 uncultured Clostridium sp. | reverse complement strand
ATATACATAATTAATGATAAAACTATAGGCGTAAAAATATCTTTGATTTGACTGAAATAATTTACATTCAATATTTTTTTTGTAAATATTAGACTTGTAAAATATGCAATCAATCTTGTTAATAATGTTATCCATGCAATTACTAGGACACCTTTTTTATAGAATAAAGCTATAAGTAGTAATCCTAAAAGATTATCGATAAGTTCCATTGATAACGATAAACCACTGCGTCCCACAGCTTTAAACATTTGCAAATTTAAAGTATATAAGGATGTTATCAAATAAAATAGACAACATATTTGTAAAAAAGGAACACATTGTAACCATTTATCTGTAAGTAATAATTTAACAACTGGAGTAGCAATCGCGGCTAAACCAAGCATTAATGGTGAAATTATACCAGAAGATACTTGAATTGATTTTCTATGTCCAATTTCTAATTTGTTTTTTTCATCTTGTATTGAAGAAAAAACCGGAAATAAGACTGTCGAAAATGAAGAATTTACATTTGTCATAATAAGTTTTGGAAATTGCTGACCTCTGGTATAATATGCTAAATCATTGCTCGAATACATTTTTCCAATAATTAATGTCCTTAAATCATCGTATAGAGTACCAACTAATGCAGAAGCTAATAATTTCCAGCCATATGAAATCAAAGTTTTTAAACGATTAAAAGAAAAAATCTTTTTAGGTCTCCATTTTATTTCTATCCACATTGCAATAGTATTAATAATTGAACAACTAAGATATTGAGCTACCAATGCCCATACTCCAAAGTTATAATATGCCATTACAATACCTATGATAGCTGAAATAATTATTCCTATTATGTTGGCTTTAAATAATTTTTTAAATAATAAGTTCTTCGAAACATAAGAACTTTGAACTGAATTTATTGATGCTAATATTATTCTAATTCCAAGTACTCTTAAAACTGGAGTTAATACAGGCATACCATACCATTTAGAAATTAATGGAGAAATTATAAATACAATTAGATATAAAAAAATAGATAATATTACTGAAAAGTAAAATACAGAAGAATAATCCAAATCGTCAGTATCTTTTTTTTGTATTAATGCACTTGAAAAACTATTAGTAACTAATATATTTGCAAAAGTTATAAAAACCATTACAATACTAATTATTCCATAATCCTCTGGTAATAATATTCGGGCAATAATTATCGAAACAACAAAACTAACCAATTGTGCAACAATTTTTTCGCTAAAACTCCATAAAAAGTTTAAAAATACGACTTTGCTATTCATTGCTTATCCCTACTTTCTCTAGAATTGAATCTAAATATTTTTCATCAATACAGTTTTCAATATTTAAATCAATACTTTCAGCAGTATGTTTATTGTTTAGTTTTATTTTTTTTGATACTCCTAGTAAAAACCATTCATATTCAGAATCAATGTGACCTAAATCGATTGACAAAAATCCTTTTTTACTCAAATCGCAAACTAAAGGCTTAGAAGTCGGACCCAAAGCAACAATTATTAAAACATCTTTTATTTTTTTAGCGTTGTCAATAGTAACTTTTAAAATTTTTTCGTATACATCAAATGCATCTGTTGATGGACAAATTATTCTATATATATTTTTACTATTGTCAAATAAGTCATTACCAACTCCTGATCTACTATATTCCCCTTCTACTATTAAAACATTTTTGTTTTCCCATATTTTTTTTAATAAATCAAATGTATTTTTTGCATTTTCTTTGTTTTTATAAATAATATATGGTCT
This sequence comes from uncultured Clostridium sp., assembly GCA_964617175.1. Classification (GTDB taxonomy): domain Bacteria; phylum Bacillota; class Clostridia; order TANB77; family CAG-465; genus CAG-465. The sequence goes on along the minus strand of CAZTVT010000082.1, from coordinate 2,821 downwards.
TGATATAAAAGAATTTCCATATTTATATTTTGTATCTAATTTTAAATAAATATTAATATCTTCGACTATTCTACAAATCCAATGTTTTTTTGATCTTCTTGTTAAATTGTTACAATTTTTTAATGATTCTGGTAAACAAATTAAAACTTTTTCATCTCTTATTTTTAGGCATTCCTTCAATTTTAAAACTAATTTATCATCATTTTTTTGATACATTATCGGTTTATGTTGATTTATATAAGTAAACTCCCCATCACCAAATCTAATTACTGAACTTTTTGTTTCTAAAATATATTTAATTGTTTCATCAAGTGACATTATATCAAAGTTTAATTTATATTTTTTAATTTTACTTTTAGAAATAATATACATAATTTCTTGCTTAAAAAATATATATGTTTTTTTTAAATATTTAATTTTATTTAAAATTTTTTTTATTTTTTTCATTTAAATCATCCTCTTATTTTTTTTATATACATTTTAGGAAAAACATATTTTACTAATGCTTTAAATGTTATAAACGATACTGGTTTATTTTTTAATAGGATTTTTAGTTCTTTTTTAGCATTTTTCATTTGATTGTTTAGAACATATAATGAAACTAATTTACTACTAAAGTTACATTCAATATTTCTTTTCTTATCTATATTATTAAGCAATTTATAATATTTTCTACACCAATTTCTATAATTAATTAGACCATCAATATTTGATTGCTTTGTTCCGCTTATACCATTTCCATTATGCTCATAGTAATAGACCAAGCTTTCATTAACGCAATACACATTGTATCCATTAACTAATAATTTTAGTAATACTATAGAATCTTGCTTGCATGGTGTATCCTCAAACATGCCTATTTTTTCTAAAATATTTTTTTTAGTTAGCCACATTGATGTACCAGCAATACATCCCATCATTTGTTGATAAATAGGATTTCCATTATAATTATTTGTGTATGAACCTATTATTTCTTTATTATCATTTATTCTATCACAATTACAATAAACCAAACCGACATTATCAGTTTTTTTAAACTTTTTAAATATACTCATCATTTTATTAATACGTTCTGGAAAATAAATATCGTCATCATCTAGGAAAGAAACATATTCTCCTTTGCTTGCCTTTATTCCTATATTTCGCGATATAGCTCCACCCATATTTTTTTATTTTTTTACTATTTTTTCTGTTTTATTTCTTTCTTCTAAATTGTTTGCATTGTCATCAACAACAATTATTTCTATATTTTTATATGTTTGATTTAAAACACTTAGTATTGCATCTTCTATTTTATTGCTTCTTTTATATGTTGTTATTATTACTGAAACAAGATCATTCATTTTTTTCACCTCTATTTAATTCAAATAATTTAAAGAAAAACTTTGGTAATTTCACAATTTCTAATACTAAAGAACAAGGATATAATAAAACATATAATATTCTATTTTTATAATTTTTTAATCCATTTATTTTCATATGTCTACACCAAATTATATATAATAAAGTCCAATTAATTTTTTTGTTTAATGATACCGCAGTTTCAGATGCTGATTTTAAAAATAATGAATAGCCTACCGGATTGTTAATTTTTAATTGTTCACTTCTGTTTGTATAACCATCTTCTTGATATTCACAATAATATAGTTTGTCTTTAATTAATAACATTTTATATTCAGTATCAATTTTATCCCATACAACATTTTCATAAACAAATTTTTCACCTTCTATTTCAGGAAACAAATTTTTTTTCAAAATGCATGTTTTGTATAATCTCAATGTATCTCCATTAAAATTATATTTTTGATATAATTCTAATCCAGTAGAGTACTTTAAATTTGGAATAGGAGTTCCAATACATTTTTTATTATTATAATAAAATCTGTTACCTAGCACACCAGAAACATTACCGTTTTTATCTATTTCCTTTATTTTACCATTTAATATTTCTATACATTTGGAATCCAAAACATCGTCTGAGTCTAATATTAAGAAATAATTTGTGTCGCAAATATCTACTGCTTTATTATGAGCTCTATGTTTGCCACCATTTTTTTGATATATATATTTAATTTCAAATGTAGCTTTTTCTTTAATTTTTTCTATCATTTTTTTTGTGTCATCTTTAGAACCATCATCAATAACTAACCATTTAAAATTTTTATCACTTTGTTTTTCTAGTGACTCGTAACACCTTTTTAATAATTTTTCTCTATTATAAGTCGGTGTAAAAATAGTTATCATATTATTCCTCCTTTCTTGCATTGTTTAGCAACATATTTTTTTTACAATTAATTACGTTTATAAAAATACTAATTAATAGCCATATAAATGGATCATATATAAATGTTTTTGATAAAATTAATTTAAATATTATTGAAAAGCAAAAAATAAATATTATTCTGTAAGTCATATTATTTTTTGCAAATAAATACATTTTTTTTATTAAAGCAAACAAAAAAACAAAATACATACTACCAAAAACAATTCCGAATGTAGACAAAACATCTAAAAATATATTATGTGGGAAAAAACCAAACGAACTTACAACTCCAGATATACCCATACCACAAATCGGATGTTTTTTTATTAACTCAATAGTATTAAGATAAATATAATATCTACCACCCAACAATTCTTCATACGATTCGCTATTAATCATATTTTCAATTTGTTTTATTGCATAGTTATTATTTCCAAATATTTCTTTAGAAAAATCAATAACTCCATTTAAAATATTATTTTTAAAATAAAATATTAACGAAAATAATAAAATTATTAATATAATATACCTTTTTTTCTTTATATTAAATAATATATA
>CAZTVT010000081.1:0-4635 GCA_964617175.1 uncultured Clostridium sp. | reverse complement strand
GTAACATGAGTTTTTATTCTATGTCAATTTTTATGTACACAACACACCAAGTAAATATTCTAGTTTACTTGGTGTTCGGCTTCACGTACAATCCGCCAAAGATGTGGATAAAACAAAACTTTTAAACATCTTGATTTTAGATTACATAACATCAACAAGTATAGTTTAAGAAGAAATATGGTGTGTGAAATAGAAGTAGCACATCATATTTTTTGAGTGCAAATATAGACTGTATTATTATGCTCAGCATAGTTGTATGTATACTCTTTTGATAAAATAAATAAAACTTGAGTTAGAAATTCTGGCATTTTAGCATGTATTTTTCCTATTTCAAAAGTAAAATAAGTACTGCTAAATTCGTAGATAGTCACTAAAAAGTGTAGTTAGAACGCTCATTCTATGTGCCCCATAGTGAATAATTTGATATATTATATCAATAATTAGCTGTAATATCAATAAAATAGTAGTCGATAAATTTGTCTAATTTTGTCAAATCGCTACATAACAAAAATTAATTTAACATATAGGGAGACTAATTCAAGTTTTTTAGAAGTATGATTTAAAAACCTTGAATCAAAAACATTGACAAAGCTTTCTCTATGGTATAGAATTATACTATTGTAAAAAAGGGGGAATTGAAATGGTAGATATATATATAACAGATCAAAAAACTAGAAACTTTAATAAAATAGAAAAGCCAGTGAAAGGTTGCTGGATTAATATGGTCTCCCCCACAGATAATGAGATTAGAAAAATAAGTCGTTCTGTAAGAATAAAAGAACATTTACTTAGATATCCTCTTGATATAGCAGAGAAAGCCCACATAGATATAGAAGATGAATCTATACTTATAATTGTTGATTCACCTGCAACTGAGATGAAAGATGACCAAAAGATATACACTACCATGCCACTTGGTATGATTATTGTAAGAGACGAGATACTTATAACAATTTCACAAGTTAGAATTAATTCTGTATATAAAGTGTTAAGTGAAAACAAATTTGGTGTTGAAACAGATAAAAAGTCTAGATTTACATTTCAAATATTATATTGTATAGCTCAAGACTATATTAGATATCTTACATATATAAATAGAGATTTAGATAAATTTGAAAATCAAATGTTAAAAACAATGAGTAACAAAGAATTATTAAAGATGGTTACTTTTGAAAAAACAATGGTATATTTTAATGCTTCTGTAAAAGGTAATCAAGTTGTTTTAGAAAAATTAAAAAAAGGAAAAGTTATACCTTTATATGATGAGGATGAAGATATACTTGAAGATACTTTAATAGAAAATAGACAGGCAATAGAGATGATTCAAACATATAGTGAAATTTTAAATGGTATTGTTGATATGTTTGGAACAATAGTTTCAAATAATTTAAATACTGTGATGAAATGGCTTACATCTATTACTCTTGTTATATCAATTCCAACTATGATAGCAAGTTTTTTAGGAATGAATGTTGAATTTCCGTTTAATACTGGTACAATTGGTTTTTACGGGGTCATATCAATTTCATTAGTAGTTACAGTAATTATTACCTTTATTCTTAAGAAAAGAGATTTATTATAACATAAAAATTATGTAAATTTTTGTTTTAAAAAAAGTATAGTTTTTGATATAATAAAAACTGGTGATAACGTGGATAAAAAGTTAATAATAGATTGTAGAATGAGAAATATAGAAAAAGAATATTTAAAAAGTTTTGGATACAACATTATAGAGTTAAATAGACAAGATCATGTATATGAAGAGATATCAAGTCATGTGGATGTTTTCTGTGTAAAAATAAATAATAAAATGATTTTAGAACCTTGCGTATATAACGAATTTATGTTAGATGGACAATATATTATTAAAGGAAAAAGTTACTTAAAAGAAAAGTATCCATTTGATATAGCATATAACGTATGTCAGATAGGACAAAACGTGGTACATAACTTTAAGTATACAGATGAAAAAGTTCTCGAAATTATACAAAAAGAAAAATTGAATATGATAAATATAAATCAAGGATATAGTAATTGTAGTATTGCTGTAATTGATAGTAATAGTGCTATAGTTACTGATAAAAATATAGCTGAAATGCTTATAAAAAATAAAATAGATGTACTTTTAATAGATGATGATTTGGATATAAAACTTTTAAAAAATAATGGTGAGTATTCTAATATGAAAGGTCTTATTGGTGGATGTATAACAAGATTAGATGATAATGTAGTTATATTTGGAGAACTTTCTAAAATAGATAGACATGGAAAGATAAGAAAATTTATAGAGAGCAGAAATTTAAAAATAATTGAATTTAGAGGAATGGATGTTATAGATTATGGAGGTATATTAGCATTAAACTAAGTAGTTATTCTTTATACAATTTAACACTTGCTTTTTTACATAAGTATTATAAAATGTTTATGCAAATGAATAAAAAAATTTACTTAATTAAGGAGAAGGATAAACATGAAAGCTAACCTGAAAGAAATCTTTAAGAAGTATATAGTTCTGGTTATTCTTGCAATTGTTGCTTTAGCAGTAGTTTTTGCTGCTATAAGCATAGTGATTTCACTTGCTAGTGCAATATTCTACATAGCTATAGTTGCTATTGTTATGATTATAATATTTGTTGCAGTAAGAAAAATCTATTTCAAAATTAAGAAAAAAGGTAATATATAAAAGGTGGTAACTAATGTTATCACCTTTTATCAGTATCTAATTCTATATCAATTAATTTCCAAATTCCACTAAACTTGTCATAAACTATATTTCCACAATACTCACATTCAAACACTTCTGTAAATGGATTATATTTAATAGTAGCACCGGCACTTAGAGCAACTATTCCTATTTTCTTGTTTGCCGTTTGTGAAAGTTATAATCCATATATCGTTCCAATATCTGTTATTTGCATCATTTTCGTAAAGATTATTTGCTGTATTGTCATAAAAATATATAGAACAATATACTTTTATATAATTTTTATTTTCTTGTTTTATATAGTCAAATAATTCTACATATTGAACACTAATATGGTCAATATCTTTAGAAATTCTAAATTTATCTTTTTCATTTATAAGTTTATCTATTAAATTTTTTTCATAATTTAAATTTTTTGTATTTTCATTTTTTAATTCGTTATATAAATTTAAAACACTTTCTTTTGTAAATTCTAATATTTCATCTTTATTAAATCCTGGAAAATCATTTTTTATTTTAAGTAAAATTTCATTAGCACGTTCTTTCATATGTACCTCCTAGAAAATATATAGTTTTTATTTACTATTTGATTTTAGTATTAGTATATACTATATAATAAATTAAATCAAGACGTTTTTTAGATTTAGAAATTTTATAAAACTATTAAAGATATAGGTATAAAATGATATGTTTAACATTCATGTTATTACTTAGGTTTGTAATAAGGTAAATATAAAATTTTAGTAACAAAATTATGCTTTTGTAGATAACTTAAATATAAAAATTGATGAATGAAATGAAGTGTAAGGTATTTTTTACAAAACTAACTCTGGGGTATTGTAAAATGTTTTTTATTAGGTTATAATAAAATTACGTACTTATTCTATATATGAAAAAATAAAACAAAGGAGGAGAAATATATGAAATTTAAGGAAAAATCTGAGTTAAACAAAAATTTTACAAAACTAACTCAGAAAAGTGGGATATCTCTGATTGTGTTGATTGTTACAATTATTGTGATTATAATTTTAGCTGCGGCTGTTATTTTAACGGTTGGAAAGAATAACCCTGTAGAGAGTGCAAGAGGGGCGACATTTAAGGAAGATGTAAGAAGTTTCCAAGATGATTTAGCTTTAAGTATATCAAAAGATTATACAAAAAAAGCTGGACAGAGGGATAATAAATTTAATGCAGATAAATATACAACAGGAGGAGAGGCAGATTCAGTATATACATATATACCAAGTTTTAACAAGAAATATGAAGGTAAATTTGCCATAGTAAATGATGAGCTTAAATATGTAGGAGATGAAGAAAAAGAGGTAGCATGGAGTAAAGAGTTAGCAGTAAAAACAAATCCAGTTGTTCCAGAAAATTGGAAAGCCACAATAGCAGAAGTAACAGAGGATGGAGTTCCAATTCCAAAAGGATTTACATATGTAACAGGAACAAAGGAAACAGGAACAGTAATAAAGGATTCACTTGATAATGAGTTTGTATGGATACCAGCAACAGAGGCTACTTATGTTAAAGATTTAACTTTTAAAGATGTTATTCCTACAGGTGATGATACATTACCAAGTGGTATAACAGATGAAGCAGCAGACGTAAAAAAATATGGAGGTTTTTACATAGGAAGATATGAAGCAGGAATTCCAACAGGAGATACGTCAACAAGTAATAAAACAGGAGTTCCAGTAAGTAAACAAGGAGCAACAGTATGGACAAATATAGATTATTATAATGCTAAAGCAAGTGCAGAAAGTATGATAAGTAATGAATATGTACAAACTGGATTACTAACAGGAAAAGCATGGGATACAACATGCCACTGGATAGATGATGTGGTAGATATAACAGATAGTAGAACATATGGTAATTATTATAACTCACAATCTCCAGCAAATGTAACAGGATATGGATCAAAACAA
>CAZTVT010000080.1:0-4802 GCA_964617175.1 uncultured Clostridium sp. | reverse complement strand
TGTAATATACACGCCAAACATATTTTTTAATCATTTTTTCATTTTTATACATGCAATACTTTATATCTCTAAATCTTTTATAATATTAATAAGATCACTTGACAAATTATAAGTAAGTTTAACCATGTTATAATATTTTTCTAAAGTATCTCTATCAAGAGCTCCTTTTTTTAAATTAGCAGATTCAAACATAGAGCCACAATGAAATCTTATATATATAACACTATCATTAATAACAATATCAAATATGACATTATATCTATTTAAAAAGTTTAATAATTCTAACATTATATCTGGTGTTAATATTTGCATTGCTAAAATTTTATTATCACTTGCAACATCAAAATATTTTTCAAACTCACTAAAATCCATTTTTTGTCTTTTCTTATCAAAAATTAATTTGTTATTTTTAGCTATTACAATCCTACTATTTATAGACTTATCTATTACTATTTTGGCAAATAATCCATGAAATATAATCTCTTCGCTAGTGTAAGTATTGCCATCAGAATCTTTATAGGTTTCCTCTTTTTTTGTTTCTACTTCAGCTAAATCAATATCATAATTATTATCTATTTTTGCCTCTATATAATCTTCTGAATAATATCTATTATAATATTCATTATATTTTGCATCCCTGTATATTAATTCAGATACTCCTTTATTAGGATAATATTCTAGATTATCATAAAAATTTCCTATTATTTTTTGTATGATAATTTCTTTAAATTTATCATTATATTTCTTTTGTTTACCATTTGATAATGCATTTATAATTATACATACAAAGCAATTAAGAAATGCCAACGCTATCAATGTCCAAAACATAGGAAATATATAGTAAATTGAAAACGCACTATTCATAAAAAATGGCATACAAATACATAGCATTATGATATCAAAAACTAAGCATACAATAAATTTTATTTTATTTAAATGTCTTCTTTCCTTTTTTGCCTCTTCTAAATGAAAGTCTATTTCATTAGAATTATTACAAATGTAACAATATAAATCTTCAAAATTCCTTTGTTTTTCCATTTAATTCTATTCCTCAAAATTTACCTTTATATTTTCTTTTTTATTTTCTTCAATTTCAAATAGTTCTTCTTCTTTAAAGCCAAACATATTTGCAACTATATTTTTTGGCATTACACTTATTGCTGTATTATAATTAGTTACTTCCATGTTATATATTCTTCTTGCAGCTTGAAGTTCACTTTCAATCTTAGAAAGATTTTTTTGCAAATTAAGATATTGTTCACTAGCTTTTAAATCCGGATAATTTTCTGCTAAGGCTATTATTTCATCTATACCATTATTTAATTTTTCTGCTTGTTTTAAATCTTTACTTTTAATATATTCTGCTCTTAGTTGTGCAACATTTTCAAATATTTCCTTTTCATGTTTTGAATATCCTTTTACACATTCAACTAAATTTGGTATTAAATCAAATCTTTGATTTAAAAAAATATCAATTCCAGATTTTGCCTGTTTTACTTTATTTCTTAGATTTATTAAAGAATTATATTGTATAAGAACTACAATTAAAAGAACTATTACAATAATTAAAACTATATACATAAAGTTCCCCTCCATTATTTTATATTAAAAAAATTGTTCTGATACACAAAAATAAGCATGTTAAATTTTGTGTTAATATATATTTACTTTTATTTTTTAATTGAAATTTTGCATCACACTTTCTTTTAAGTCTTCAACTTGTTTATCATATTCTTGTACATTTTTTTGAATTTCTTCTTTCATTTGGTTAATTTCACTTTGATTAATATATTCTATTGTTACTTTATTTACATATCCATTATCATCATAATCTAAAGTTACCTCATATTCATCAAACTTTTCTAACTTAGGTTTAATACCTTTAATTTCATCAGGCACATTTGTTTCATTTTGATTGTATTTAACTGTTATTAAATGGTCCTTTTTTGTTTTGTTATTAGTAACAACAAGTTCTAATAAATTTTCTACAAAATATCCTTCTTGTGTACCATTATACGTTTCAAATTTAGAGTTATATCTTTTTATTTCGTCTAATTTATTATCTTCTAATTGTTCTTTAACTTGACCAGTTATTATTTCTTTTATAAAGTTTATAAAAGAAAAAAATAAATTATCTTCGCTAATAATTTCGTTATTTACTCCAACAATTTCATTAGCTGCTTTATTAAACATCTTCATTTTATTAACACCTATTATTAAAGCTATTACAACAAGTACAATTATTAAAGGTATTAATATTTTTCTCATATCCATATTTTTTATATCAAACTTTTTCTTATCGGTTTTTATTGGATCTTGTCCACCTACATCTGTAGTTTCTTCTTCACTTGTTAATTCGTCTAAAGTTATACCATAAATTTTACTTAAGCTTACAAGTTTATCCATTTCTGGTGTAGTTTGCCCTAATTCCCACTTTGATACTGTTTGTCTAGTTACATTTAGCTTATACGCTAACTCTTCTTGTGACAGTCCACTTTGCCTTCTTAATTTAATCAACTTTTCATTAAATTTCATTTTAATCTCTCCTTTATCATAATTTTATTATAATATTTTTCTATATAAAAATCTAGCAATTTTGCGTTGAAATTTGTCAACTAAAATTAACATTTGAAATTATAGTAAGCTCAAAGCGAATAATTAAGCTTTTTTAATTAATTTTTTTTACTATTTCATCTTTGGTAATACCATACATTTTATATAAATTTTCTATATCACCTGATTTTCCAAATTTATCTTGTACTCCAAGTTTTATAAGTTTTTTAGGATAATTTTCGGTAAGTACATTAGATACTATACTTCCTATTCCACCAATAACACTATGGTCTTCTATAGAAATGAGTTTCTCTGTTTCTTTAGCACATTTTATTATAGTTTCTTTGTCTACTGGTTTTATAGAATATAAATCTACTACTCTAATATTTATTCCTTTTTCTTCTAATTCTTTTTTTGCTTCTAATGCAATTGCAACTGTATTTCCAACAGCAAAAACAGTTCCATCGCATCCATTACCAAAAGTATGTGAACCTCCCAGTTTAAAATCATTCACATCACTATATACATCTATAGCTTTATTTCTTCCAAGCCTTACGTATTTTGGTCCTTTTTCTTTAATACAAATATCAAGTATTTTTTTAGTTGCAATATCATCAGCAGGACAAAATATTTTCATGTTGGGTATTACGTTCATAAGTGAAATATCTTCTATACATTGATGTGTAGCACCATCTTCACCTACTGCAAGCCCTGAATGTGTGGCACATAAATTTATATCTATATTTGAATATGCTGCCGTATTTCTAATCTGTTCATATGCACGACCGGCTAAAAACATTGCAAAACTTGAAGCAAATACCTTTTTACCAGTTAATGCCATTCCACATGCTGTACCTACCATATCCTGTTCTGAAATTCCCATGTCAAAGTGCCTATTTGGGAACTCTTTTTTAAATAATATTGTACAAGTAGCATTAGCTAAATCCGCATCAAAAACAACTATATCTTCATTTTCATATCCTTTATTTACTAAAAATTCACCATATGATTCTCTAGTAGATTTCATATATTCCCCTCTTTTCTATACCAATTCTTTTATTGATTTTATATAATCTTCTTCTGTTAATTTTTTGCCATGCCACTCTGCATTATTTTCCATAAAAGAAATCCCTTTTCCTTTTATAGTATTTGCAATTATAGCATTAGGTTTATTTGATGATTTTGTATTATTTACTGCAGAAATAATTTCATCAAAATTATGACCATTAATATTTTGCACATAAAATCCAAATGATGTAAATTTTTCTGTTAAGTTATCCACATTTTTAACATCTTTTATAGAACCATCAATTTGAAGTCCATTATTATCAACAAATAAAACCAAGTTGTCTAATTTATATTTATTAGCGCTCATACAAGCTTCCCAAATCTGTCCTTCTTCAATTTCTCCATCGCCAACTAAACAATACACTATCCCTTCTTCATTTGATATTTTTTTGGAAATAGCCATTCCGTTTGCAATAGATAAACCTTGCCCAAGTGAACCACTTGATACATCCACTCCATTAATTTTTATAGATGGATGACCTTCCAAATAACTATTATATTTTCTAAATGTTGCTAAATCTTCATGTGGTATAAAACCTTTACTTGATAATACTGCATAGTAACAAGATGATGCATGACCTTTTGATAGTACAAATTTATCAACTCTTTCATTTTTGCTATCAATATTTAAGTTCATAATCTTATGATACAATGCTACCATTATCTCAACACAAGAAAGACTTCCTCCTGGATGTCCTGAACCAGCAGCATATATCATATCTATTATATCTTTTCTTATATCCTTTGAAATTTTTTCTAATTCTTTCATATATCCCCCTTAATTAACCTCTTTAAATCCAGTACCTATTGCTTCATTTACTGTAGTAATATACATTAATGCTTTACTATCATGTTCTCTTATTAAGTCTTTTAATTTAGCAATTTGAGGAGTAGTTATAACGCAAGTAATAGTTGTAACTTCCTCTTTGCTATGAGCTCCAATACTATTAGTAACTGTTGCTCCCCTTTTTAAATCATTTAAAATCGCAGGTATTACTTTATCGCTTTTTTTTGTTATAATAGTAACAACTTTTGTATAATACACACCTTCAAATACAACATCAACGACTTTAGTAGATATTGCCATTGATATTATTGAGTAAAGTCCAATATTTATATCTTGAAATACAATTATTACACCTGTTATAATACATATTTCAATAATAAGCAAAGTTTTACTA
>CAZTVT010000079.1:0-4978 GCA_964617175.1 uncultured Clostridium sp. | reverse complement strand
TTTTTTATGACATCCTCCGGATTAATTCCAAGAGCCGTCATTTCTTTTGATTTTTCTTCAAGTGCATCATAGGCACTCAAAAAATCTCGAATAATATCGGCGTTAGCTATAACATTAGCTGCCGAAAGTTGCTGAATTGCAACCGGTTCTGAATCAGCTTTCTCAGAAAGTTCGTGAATAGAATCCACTTTCTCAGAAATAGCTTGATTTCTTATTTCTTTAGAAACTTCAGGAATAGAAGCTTTTACCACAGTCTTACTCGAGGAAAGCATGTAGCACACATACTGTGAAATAGCTACAGTCTTGTTTTTAAAAAAATTAGCTTCTTCTTCTGTAAACCTCAGTTCTTTGAGACCGCCGAAACAATACCTTTCCTCTTTTGAATTAAGCAAAAACTTAAGTCTTGCTACATCCAAAGGTTTGGGTGAATCAATTCGTCTGATCAATCTCATTTTTATAAGAGCAAGCAACGTTTTGTCGCCGCAAAACGCATTTTTCAATGACGTAGGATAATCTTCATAGCTTATCCAGCATACTGGATGCAATTTTTGGTAGTTGGTGCAGAGGTCGCCGCATATTCTACTTAATATATCAGCATCTATTCCATCTAACTTTTTATTGTTAGAGAGAATATCCTGCGGTGAAATTTTAAGCTTCACCATCTCCTGAAAAGCTTCATTTTCAGTCAAGGCCATGAAACTTTCCATGTAATTGAGCAGTGCTTCCTTTTGTTCAGGCATCAACTTATCAAGCTGCGCCTTTGTCTTATTTTTGAGAGATGTGATAATTTTCATAGTTTTTTTCTCCTTTAAAATATTAATTTTTTTATTTATATTTGACCTATTAACATTGTACCAAATTTCTAACCAAAAGTCAACAAATTATGTAATCTTTTTTTGGCGAAAAACTATTAAAATAATCTTTTTCACTTTATTTCTTAATTCTATTTCTATATTTAAATATTACTATATACTTTTTTAATAAACTTCCACTCTGCAGAACGACTCGGTATTTGCCCAAGCAAATAAAATTTCGTAATGTTTGCATAGTTTGCTACGACGCAAGCGTTGGATAATTAAAGACTAAGAGATTAAAAAATGGTAATAGAAAATATACTCTATTACCATTTTAATATATTACTTACTTTTTTTAGGTTTAGTCCATGAAATATAATCACATTTACTATCATCTTTATTTGTATTATTCTCGCATACATAAAAAGTTCTTCTTTTTTTTGTTTTTTTAACTAATACCTTACCACCACATTTAGGACAAGGTACGTCAATACTTTCTATTAAAGGTTTTGCATTTTTACATTCTGGATAACCAGGACACGCTAAGAACTTTCCAAATCTTCCTTGTTTTATAACCATATTTCGTCCACACAATTCACATTTTATATCAGTTTCTTGTTCTGGAATTTTTACTTTTTCAACATTTTTTTCTGCATTTTCTACAAGCTTAATAAACGGAGTATAGAATTCTTTTAACATTTCCACATAATTTACTTTGTCTTCTGCAACTAAATCAAGATTATTCTCCATTTCAGCTGTAAATTTTTCATCTACAATATCTTTAAAATTCTTTTCCATTAAATCATTTACAATTTCACCCAATTCGGTTGGAAATAAATATTTTTTTTCTCTTTCCACATATGTTCTTTCTTCTATAGTAGAAATTGTAGGTGCATATGTACTAGGTCTACCAATCCCTTTTTCTTCTAATGTTTTAACTAAGCTTGCTTCTGTATACCTTGCTGGAGGTTCTGTAAATTTTTGTCTACTTAATATTTTATCTTGAATTAAACTATCTCCCACTTCTAAATTTGGAAGAATATTTTCAGTATTTTCATCTTCTTCTAATTCTTCTCTTTTTGTTCTATCTTTATCATCTTTTCCTTCAGTATATAATTTCATAAAGCCATCAAATTTTACCACAGAACCATTTGCATTAAATATATAATCAGCCACACTTATTTTTACTTTTTTCGTATCATAAATTGCCGTAGCCATTTGACTTGCTAAAAATCTGTTTAAAATTAGAGTGTATAATTTTTGTTCATCTTTGCTAAATGATTCAAAAGCATCTAATCCATTTAATATATTAGAAGGTCTTATAGCCTCATGAGCATCTTGTGCAGAAGCTTTAGTTTTAAAATATCTATTTTCATAGTACTTACTTCCATACTTAGAATTAATATATTCCTTTGCCATAGCTCTTGAATCATCAGAAATTCTTACAGAATCTGTTCTCATATAAGTTATGTGTCCTGCTTCATATAGCTTTTGTGCAACCATCATCGTTTTTTTAACATTAAATCCAAGCTTTCTTGAGGCCTCTTGTTGAAGAGAGGATGTAGTAAATGGAGGAGCTGGGTTCCTTTTTCTTTCACTCTTTTTAATGTCTATTACTTTATATTCTTTCCCATCTATATCTTTTATTATTTCATTTACTTGCTTTTCATTTGAAAGTTCTATTTTGGATTTTTTATTTCCATAGAAATTTGCAATAAAACTATTATTATCTTTTAGTAAATTAACAGAAAGACTCCAATATTCTACTGGTTTAAAATTTCTAATTTCTCTTTCTCTATCGATTATTATTTTTAAAGCAACTGATTGAACACGTCCTGCACTAAGACCTTTTTTTACTTTTTTCCAAAGTATAGGACTTAATTTATATCCAACTATTCTATCAAGTATTCTTCTTGCTTGTTGGGCATCCACTAAATCTAAATCAATAGTTCTTGCGTTTGATACTGCTTTTTTTACAGCTGATTTTGTTATCTCATTAAATTCAATCCTACACTTTTTATCGTCATCAATATTAAGTACATTTTTTATATGCCAAGCTATTGCCTCTCCCTCACGATCAGGGTCAGTTGCAAGATAAATTTCTTTTTTATTTTTTGATTTATCCTTTATTTCTTTTACAATTTTAGCTTTTCCTTTCATAGTTATGTACTGAGGTTTAAAGTTATCCTCTACATCAACACCAAGCTTACTCTTAGGTAAATCTATAATATGCCCTTGAGATGCAATTACATCATAATTACTTCCTAGATATTTTTTTATTGTTTTAGCTTTAGAAGGTGATTCTACTATTACTAATTTATCTGACACAATTATTCTTCCTTTCTAAAATATATTTTTATTTAACCATTTTTAGATTATAACACAAAAAAAATACTATAGTCAATCTTTGTATACAATATTTAATAAATTAGAAAGGCATCTTGTTGCAAGATAAGCCTCTTCTAATGTATTCCCACTTGCTCCAACTTCTATAAGCAAAGAGTATTTATTTAAATCCTGATTATATATAGAATTTCTAATAATCATAGGTTTAAAAAGTCCTGGGTAAACTTCATCTGCAATTTGTTGTATTTTAAACGCAAGTTTCAAATTATCCTCAGCATACGGATTATTTGTCACATCGCTTCCTACTCCCATAACAAGCATACATTGTGCCACCTGTACTCCGTTTATATTAACAACAGGTCTATAATCCAAATCACTAGTTGCATCTCTATGTACATCAATAATAATACCAGCATTTCCCATTGTAGTCAAGGCACTTTTTACAGTAATCCTTGATCTTGCATATGAACTAGTATATGTACCATAATCATGTGGAGTTGTATCATGAATGACTTCAAAACCTTTACTATCTAAATTTTCTTTAAATTTCTTTGCAACAGATAGCATGTTATAATTTGCATCTAACGTTCGTCTTGCACCTGAATATTCAAATTTATAATTTTCACTATTTGCATAGCTTTCTGAAGTGTGGGTATTGTATAACAATATTTTGTCACTCTTTTTTGTAAGGGTAATATTAGAAGTAGCAAGTGTTTTAAAATCTAACTCTCTTTTAGATGAATAGTTTAATATTTTCATTTTATTTAAATTAATTCTCTGTATATTTTCACTATTTTCAGTTATTTCAACGTTTGTTTCATTTTTTTCTCCAAATACACTTTGTTCATTTTTATCTTTTACTATATTATCTAATATTTCTATAGCATCCTTTTGTGGATCTAACTTTTCTGCTTTTTCTATAGGAATACTCTCATCAAAAATATAGTTTCCTTTGTTATATATACCATAAATATTTAATACGTCAGAAATTTTTACATTTTTCCCCTCAGCTTGTCTAAAATTTGAAGCAAAATATATAACATTAGGTGAAACTGGAATATATTTAGCTAAAACTATTATTCCAAAGATAACTACTATAATATATATTATTTTAGATAATTTAAAATTAACAATATTATTATTTTGTTTTTTTATATTATTAATTATATTTTTCTTATTACCATTTTTTTTAGATAAAAAAACAGCTGTAATTTTCATAAACATATCACCTTAGTTTAATTGTATTACAACTATTTATTTAATATTACTAATCTAATAAATTATTCATTTCACTACTATATTTATCAAGTAAAGTAATTGTTTTTTCTTTTAAATCTATTACTTCCTTTTTGATATCTAACAATTTCTCTTTTTCCATCTCAATTAAATGTTCTATTCTATCTTTTTCTTGCATTGATTCAATTCTTGAATTTTCAATTATTTTTTTTGCCTGATCTTCCGCAGTAATTAGAGCATTAGCTACTTTTTCTTGTTTTGCTATATAATCAATTTCATATTTTTCTAATTTCTTTTTTAAAATAGTTAATTCATTAGCTATTCTATTAGCATCTGATTTTTCCGCTTGTATTTTACTTTCATATTCAGCCTTCATCGCTTTTATATATTCTTCTACTTCTTTTTTATCGTACCCAAACATCTCGCTACTAAATTTCTTTTCGTTCTCCATTTAATACTACCTCCAAAACTGCTTTCTAATGTTTTAAGTATTATATCAAATTTTTGTTTATATTTCAATCTTTTTATAAAAATTTTAATAGTTTGTTTGTTATGTTACAATAGATGTGCAACAAAATATATACAAAAAGTGATTCAACTGA
>CAZTVT010000078.1:0-5049 GCA_964617175.1 uncultured Clostridium sp. | reverse complement strand
GTTTATATGTCGTATCTCTTAATATATAATTTAAATTATCAAGATAAAATTTATTTTCTTTTGATACAAAATCATTATATAATTTTATAACATCACGAAGTAATGATTTTTTTTCATCATCAGAAATATTTTTTCCTTCATTTATATTTTCATCGGTATTTGTTGGTATATAATATTTAATTTTATCATCTAAATTATTTAATAAAGTTTGCTCATAATCTATAATATACTTAGAAGTAATTTCATATTGTTGTATTTTTTCTTTTTCATCACTGTTTATATCATCTTGATCATTTAAACTATCTTCTAAATAAGTGAAACTTTTACTTACATATTCATCTAACGCTATCTTCTTATTTTTTAATGCTTCCATAGTATTATTTAATAACACTTCTATATTTAATTCATTTGTTATTTTATCTTTTTCATTACTTACTTTTTTTAAATATTCTAAACTTTCTAATTCTAAATTAATTGACTCTTTTTCAATACTCTCTAGTTCTTCCTTACTAAGTAATACATTATCAAGAGTTTTTTTAAAATTATATATTCTATTATTTATATCATAATATTTACTAACTATTTCCTTAGAGGTTTCATCATTACTTATCAAAGCTATAGTTATGATATCCTCATCTTTTGAAATAATATTATTTGATATTTCAACTAGTTTGTTATTCAAAGAATTCATTTTATCTGATTTTTCTTTGGGTATATATCCTTCAAAAACATGGTTTATTCTTTTATTTAAAAGCTCACTTGTATTCTTTGTTTGACTTATATATTGAACAAGCTTTAAAATCGAAGTTTTTGCATCTTCAATGGAAATATTATCATCAAATTTTACGTCTCTAGTAGAAACAACAATATTTCCAACTTTAAAATCAGGAAGTTTTATACTCATATTATTAGTAATATCTTTTATAGAATATCCCTTTGCCACATCTACTGTTGACACTTCGTTTTTTATTTTAAGTTTTTGATCAATCATAGAGCCAAGTCCAAAAAATGGAGTGTCTATATTAAGTCTAATAGCAGGATATTTTTCATACTCTTCAGTTTTATCTAACTGTCCTAGAACCTTGTCCATTTCCTTTAAATTATTTTTTATTTCATTTACACAATCATTTATTACTAAAATAAGTTCTTGTTTATCTATATTTTCATCTTGATTTTCTTCTTTATTCTCACTTGCAAAACAGACGCTAAAAGAAAATATAGCAAGAAAAGCAAAAATAAATACTATTTTAAAAAAGGTATTTTTATGCATCGTATCTTCACCTTATCTCTTCTATCTTTTCTCATTATACCATTTCTTTTTTTTACTGTAAATAGAAAGATAAGTTTTTTTACAAAACTTATCTTTGATTTTAATTATTTATATCTATTAATTATAATATAGAGTAACATCTATTTTAAATACAAAAACAATAGTCCACCAAACTATTAACAAAGAAACTCTTCTTAGTTTTGGGGAGAGCTATATTAAAAATTTAGTATAATATAGATTTTTAATATTTAAATATTTAGATAAATTTTCCGTTATACTATCCACTTTTTTTCTGATATTGGTACCATTCTTTAAATATTCCGGAACCTTTGATAACATCATAATCTCAGCAAAAGTTTCAGCTCTATCTTCTTTTTCACTTGTTTTTGCATATTTTGTCACAAAATAACTATCATTTAACTTAATACTTTCATCATTGCTTTTTAAATACACATACTTGCTATCAAGGTTTGAAATGTTGGTTTCATATACAAATTCAACAGGGTTAAAATTCTTCCAATCTTTAAATACAGACTTATCTTTATCTGCCATATAATATTCAAAAACATGAAATAATTCATGATGTATGGCCCTTTCAAATTTATCTGTATTACTCACATATAACTTAACTTCACCTAAATTATTTTTTGAAGCCAGTGCAAGATTATTATTAGTAAATTTATCTAAAAGTATTACATCTAATTTATATTTTTTATCTTTAAATGGTTTAAACATACTTTGAGGATATTTTTCTAAAGTATGAAATAACACCTTCAAATTATTATTTACTATATTTAAATCTGTTTCTATAGTAGCATTCACTTTATTAGCATAGTTTATTGTATTTTCACCATACAACACATTTATTCCATAAAGTTCATTTAATGAATCTATATATGAATTTATTTCTAACTTTTTATTTGCTATATATTCTTCACTATCAGTATTAACAAGACTCAAATTTTGAGTATAATCATTTTTTGCATCTAACTTTTTTATTACAAAAATAGTAATAAGAATTAACATTAAAAAAATTATTACTACACTAATTAAAGACGCTTTTTTCTCTTGTGTCTCTTCACCCATTTTTTCCTCCGTTTTTTATTAATCTATAAACTCTAAATCTAGTGATTTTAATAGATATTCATACATATTATTTTCTTTTTCAATATCTTTAAGTAAAAAATCTGACACTAAACTATTTAAACTATTATTCTTATCTATTAAAGATATTTCAATACTATCTATATTTGAATACTCTTCAAAATCTTTTAAATATATAATAAAATCTTTTATTTCAGATGCAAAATTTCCTACTTCTTTGTTATCCACATTCTCCACACTTTTTGATATTATTAATTTTATTTTGTCAGAATCCAAATAAAGAGTCTTAAAATTTAAATTTGTATCTAAATTTTTAACATATTCGTCAAACTTATCATTTAATTTAGTATTATTCTGACTCTGAACTTTAAATTTATACTCATCATATACTGCATAATCACTATTTTTTAAAACTATAAAATTTGTATTAATATTCCTTGTAATATTTTTAACTTCAAATGTATAACTTTTCGTTCTATAAAAAGTATATTTACAATCAACTATTTTAAATTTATACTCAGGATAAGTATCATTTAAGTATTCATATAAACTACTTCTTGCTCTAAAATATGAAATATAATTACCATTTGTGAAAATATGAACTCCCAAAGAAAATATAAATAGTATTATAGTAATACAATAGGTAATCAAAACTCCTTTTGATTTTAACTTCTTTTTCTTATTAAATAACTTTTTAGATTTAAAAAAATACTCTCCACAAAGTTCACCCATTGCAATATTTAACCCATCACATAAACTTAAGAAAAAATTATCAAAAAAATCTACATTACTAGTAACTTTAATTATACATAGTGCTGTAACAATTCCAAAAATCGTTGTAGCAACAGGCCTATCAAATATTATTCTTCCAATAAATCCAAGTACAAACAAAATAGGCAACATCTTAATATATATAGGTCCACAGTTACATGCAAATATAGCAACAATTATTGCTAAAATATATACAACTGCTTCAATATAACTAATCGTACTTTTACTTAAAAATTTCTTTTTATTAGCCATAAACCTCACCAATCCATAATAATTATATACTAACACAAAAAATTATTCAACAATTGGGCTAACTTTATAAAAAATTATATAAATGCTAAAGCTATATAAAAAATTGGTATAAAAATCTAGCCTCTTTAAAAACATTTTTTAAAGAAGAAATAAAACTATAATAATGTCTTTTTTATTAACTAACTATAGGCTAACTTTGTAGAATGCCAAGATTCTGGCTATCACTAGAATAAAATTCATAAGATTTAAAACGTGTTCTCCACGTATTTACATTATACGTTCATATCACTACAAAGTCAAGAAAAATTGGTCGCAAAATTCGACTAGAATTAATAATATATTTCTTGTACTACAAATAAAAATGTTTATTAATTCACAAAATCTGTGTACAATTTTTTACAACTTGTGCACAGATTTTTAAATTTTACAAAGTTATCCCAGTGGGAACAAACATATTTTTTATTCCATCAATGAAATAGTCAATTACTGTTTTTGAGGTGATATCTTCTTCTAAGTATACATCTTTTTCATATATTTTCTCATCTCCTATATATGCATATATACTCCCAAGTTTTTCTCCTTTTTTCATTGGTGGCTCTATTTTAGTTATTAAATCTTGTTTTATATATACTTTCTCATATTCCTCATCTGTAAGTGGAACTAGCATATTATCTTGTATTTTTCTTTCATAAGTAGTAATATTACCTTTATATACTGGTATATTTATATAAAAATTTAGTAAACTAGATATATCCCTTAGTTGATACCTATTAAAACATTCCTCAAGTATTGTCTTGGCATCATTAAATCTAATTTTTGTAGTTTCTGCACCAAGTATTACAGAAATATATCTTGCGTTATCTTTTGTTGCTGATGCTATAAGGCAACGATTGGCTCCATTTGTAAATCCTGTTTTTACTCCATCTGCATATTCATAAGTTCTAAGCAGTGCATTAGTATTGTTTAAATTTTTAGAAAATGAGCCAAAATTTACATTTTTAATATGTGTACTAACAGCTTCATTTATATACTGATTTTTCAAGGCATATCTTGTAATTAAAGCCATATCGTATGCTGTTGAATAGTGATTTGGATCATCTAGCCCATGTGGATTTGCAATATTTGTATTTAAAGCTCCTATTTCATGAGCTTTTTTTGTTGCCATAATTCCATAATTTTCAATACTTCCTCCTATATGTTCACCGACTGTATATGCACAATCATTTCCTGATGGAAGTAGCATTCCATAAAGTAGACTTTCCGCACTTACCATATCTCCTTTTTTTAGTCCTACAGTAGAACCTCCTATCCATGCTGCACCTTTAGGTACCTCTATCATTTCATTCATTTTACAATTTTCTACAAGCATTATTGATGTAAGTACTTTTGTAAGAGAGGCCATAGGCCTCTTTTCTTCAGCATTTTTATTATACAAAATTCGCCCAGTATCATTATCTATTACTACTGCAGCAGGACTATTTATATTTACAAATAACTTCGTTTTGCTATCAGCTATTACACTACTTGTTCTAAAACAAAAAAGACATATTAATACTATTATTGTAATCTTAATTTTTGACATTTTTTGCACCTCATAACATTTTATGTTTTTATTTAAAATATATGAAACATGATTTAATACTATAAAATTA
>CAZTVT010000077.1:0-5289 GCA_964617175.1 uncultured Clostridium sp. | reverse complement strand
TGAATGTATTTATAGAAGCATTATATATTCGTTTAAGCTTCTTTCAACAAAATAAACATATTTAATAAGCAGTAACCTTTTTGTTACTGCTTATTTATTTATATGCTATTTACATAAAGTACTTCTCTTAACAAAAAATTTATCTTTCGTCATTTATAACATGTATAAAATTATCATTATTATCCTTTAAAACATTAAATAATTTTCTTGGTACAAATCCATATTTATTTTCCTTCTTTAAATCATACCAAAAGAATTCTAATTTATTTTTTTTATGTGCTTCAATAGGTTCAATTTTTCTTTCATATGCATTTTTATTAATGAATTGCAATTCATGTATTATTAAAATTTCATGATAATCTTTTCCTTCTTCTCTAAAAATATTTTCCACAATAGCTATTGGTTTTATATATTCTGTTTTTTCTCCCATTTCTTCTTCTATTTCCCTTTTTAATGCAGTTATACTATCTTCTCCAGCTTTTACTCTACCACCTGGCAAAGTTACATGATTAAATTTTAAAGCGTGATGTACTAATATTTCACTACCTTTTTTTATTACTCCTGCTACTCTATAATTAAATCTATAATTTCCAACATCAATACTTACGTCCATAGAAACACCCCCAATATTGTATACTATTATATCATAACTTTAATTTAGTTTCTATATTTTTTCAAAAAACGCACTTCTTATTTTAAGAGGTGCGTTTTATTTATATATTTTGTATGTCTATCTTTTTACAAATATTATCTAAATTCTCATCAGGATACCAATCGTTTTGCTTTACATCTCCATATTTTAACACACAAGTTTCAGTATTTTCAAACATATATATATTATGTGGAATATTTGGTTTTATTTCAATCATTTGACCTTCCTCTAATATTTTTTTAGAAATTTCTTTTTCATCTTGTATAACAATTAAAACTCTTCCTTTTTGTACTAAGTATAATTCATTGCAATATTTATGATAATGTGAATTTTGCCAAGATATATTATATCCACTTTTTGTTATACTGTATAACGTGTTTTCATCTATTTTTAATCTATATCTAGTTTCTGTGTTTGGCATTTTTTCTACTGATACTAAAATATTATTTTTATTTAAATAATCATCTTCTATAATATGTTTCATTTATCTCTCCTTTTTTATTGAAATAATATTATATAATTATTTAAAAAACTCTTCAATGCCTTTTACATATTTTTCTTAAAATCGACTAAACTCGTCATTTTTCTTATTTTTTATCTTTTATTCTCATTACTATAATTTTAGGTTTTAATAATTTCATATATATGTATATCAAAAATAGCAGGGTTATAACTATAATTATTGGTATTTTAAAAATATCTACAATATTTGCTATTTTAGTATAATTGCTACCAAGATAATATCCTGAAAGAACAAATAACAAAGTCCACGGTATACTACCAATTGTAGTATATATTAAAAATTTTTTAAAATTAAGTTTTGAGATACCTATAGGAAGTGAAATCAGAGTTCTTACTATTGGAAAAAATCTCCCTATAAATGCCGCTTTCATACCATATTTTTCAAACCACCTATCAGATTTTTCAATATCTTTTTCTTTCATAAAGAAAAACTTACCAAATTTTTGTATAAATGGCCTACCACCGTAATATCCCATTGCATATATTATACATGCACAAAAGACACTTCCAAAAAGTCCTACTAAAATTGCTCCGAGAAGAGAAAAACTTCCATTTGCTGCTAAAATTCCTCCCATAGCAAGAATTAATTCACTAGGTATAATAATTACAACAGCTTCAAGTACCATACCTATAAACATTCCTAAATACCCAAAACTTCCCATCAAATTTATAACGTATTCTTCCATACACTTTCCTCTTTATATATATATATTATTAATTTTTAAAATATTTTATTCTCTTTAGTAACATAATATACAAGCATAAAAAATATATTGTAAATATATAAAGGTGATGGTGATATTTATGTATGTTACAATTGATAAAAAACATATTGCTTTAAGCTTAATAATATGTACTATACTTGCTTGCACAATTGGTTTTTTATACAACAATATTTTTGCAGCAAAAGGAAATTGGGGACTTAGCTTTAAAGAAAAAGGAAATGCACCTGAAGGAAATGCTACTGCTGATTTTTTAAAACAATATGATGCATATTATATTGGAAATACAGAAGAAAAAAAGGTATACCTTACTTTTGATGCTGGATATGAGAATGGATATATGCCTCAAATTTTAGATGCATTAAAGAAAAATGATGTAAAGGCTACTTTCTTTGTTGTAAGTACGTTCATGAAAACAAATCCAGAACTTGTAAAACGTATGGTTGATGAAGGACATATTATTGGAAATCATACAAACACACATCCAAATATGTCAAAAATGTCAACTATGGAAGATTTTAAAGCAGAGATAGAACCTGTAGAAGAATTATATAAAGAAATTACAGGAGAAGAAATGAAAAAGTTCTATAGACCTCCTCAAGGAGTGTATAGCGAGCTTAATTTACAAATGGCAAAAGAACTTGGTTACAAAACTATTTTTTGGAGTCTAGCATATGTTGATTGGTACCAAGATAAGCAACCCTCAAAAGATGAAGCTTTTAATAAATTAATTCCACGTCTTCATAATGGAGCAGTTATACTTCTACATAGTACTTCTAAAACAAATGCTGAAATTTTAGATGAATTAATACAAAAAATAAAAATTGAAGGATACGAATTTTCAACTTTGGATGAGTTAACAGAAAATTAATATAACACAGCTGGCTAGAAATATCTAGCCAGCTAAATTTACTGAGATATACCAGTCATGAAACTTGGAATTTCTTCCAAACTACAAATAGTAACATCTCCTGTCGAGGCATTTACCTATACCATGTCCTCTATGTTCTTTCCTGCTCTTAGGAAAGGATGTGTACCACATTATGTTAACACTTGACTAACTACTCTAATATACTATTTCAACTTTTGACTTTTTTAAATAGTTTGCAAATTCATTTATAGACATACTTCTATTGGCATATATTCTTGGAATTTTATACAAATCATGTTTATTAGAATAATAAACTCCGCCAGTCATCGCAAGTCCATATTTGTAATTTTCTTTAGCATATTTTATTACTCTTTCGTTATAATCACCAATTGGATAACATATAGTGTCTACATTTATATTATATGTTGAATCTAAATATGACTTAGATTCATCTAATTCTTTTTTCATATCTTCTAAGCTCAGTGTAGAAAGTTTTTGATGAGATAATGTATGACTTTGAACAGATACAAGTCCACTATCAACCATTTCTTGAATTTGCTCAGTAGTTAAATAATTAGGACCATTTACATAGTTACATATAATATATATACTTGCTTTTTGGTTATATTTCTTTAAAAGTGGAAAAGCATTGTTATAAAAATAAACAAAACAATCATCAAATGTAAGTGCAACTGGTTTAGTATAATTTGATAAATCTTCTATTTCATTAACAAATACAGTTTGATATCCATTTTCTACAATATACTTTAATTGCTCTTCTAAAGTAAATGGCTTTACAAAATTTTCAACATCTAAATTTTCTCCATAATCGTCTAATATAAAATGATACATAAAGATAGGAAGAGCGACATTAATTTCTTTATATATCTTCTTCTCATTAGAAATTTTACTAACATTTTCAATATTTACAACGTTTTCATCACTAATATAATTATCTTTACTCTTTTGTTTATTTTTATTAACTACTAAAGTAATTACAACAAAAGAAAGTATAATTAGCAGAATGATAGTTAATACAATTAATAAATTCTTATTCTTCTTCATAAAATCCCTCTCTTTATTTATAATATTAATTATAACAATAATAAAAAAATTTATCAACAAAATTATTTAAGTAAATTATAAAACTATTCATATATCCTTGATTTTTAACCATTATTAATATATAATAGCTAAGAAAAGGTGATAATATGTTACAAAAAGTTATTGGAAAAATGAGAAAAGCAATTGAAGATTATAACATGATTAATGATGGTGATAAAATAGCAGTAGGTCTTTCTGGAGGTAAAGATAGCATAACCTTACTTAATGCTTTAAATAATTTAAGAAGATACTATAATAAACATTTTGATATAGTTGCTATAACAATACATCCAGGTTCAGATAACTTTAAAACTGATAATTTAAAGAAAATGTGCGATGATATGGGAATAGAATATATTGTATATATGTCTAATATTTTTGAAGTAGTTTTTAATATACGAAAAGAAAAAAGTCCTTGTTCTTTATGTGCAAACATGAGAAGAGGTATGTTAAATAGTATAGCAATTGAGAATGGTTGTAACAAAATAGCTTTAGGTCATCATATGGATGATGTTATAGAAACAGCTATTATGAATTTATTTTTAAATGGTAATTTTAATACATTTGCTCCTGTTACTTACTTAAGTCGTAGTGATGTAAAAACAATTAGACCTCTTATCTATGTAAGTGAAAAAGAACTTCGTGCTACAGCAAGAGAAAGTAACTATCCTGTTGTAGACAAATCATGTCCTAAAGATGGCTTTACTAAAAGAGAATTCATCAAAAATTTACTAAATGATACTCAACAAGATATACATGATATAAAAAAGAACATATTTGGAGCTATAAAAAGATCAAATATAAAAGGATGGAATAAACTACCACTTCCTTAGAATCCAATAAAGATAATTAAACATAAATAAAAAAGTGAAACTTAAATTTCGTTTCACTTTTTTATTTATTCAGAATAAACAATTGTAAATTCTACACTTTTATTTGGAGATAGCATTATTACCAATTTATTTATTCCACAAATCTCTATTTTTCCAAATTCTCTTTCAAAAAAACAGTTATTAGTATAAGGCTTGTATTGGGGATACATACTAAAAACCATTTCTTTTATATACCTCTTATCTTTACTTTTTGTATATATCTCAATTTGTTCATCGTCCATTTATAATTATCTCCCTTTTTATTAAAAATAAGATTGTTTTTTTTATGCGACGATAATTATATATCAAATTAAGCAGTATGTCAATCATTTATTCTAAATTTCTTTAATCTTCTACTTTTTCAAACATATCTTTTCCAACGCCACATAAAGGGCATGTCCAATCATCTGGTAAATCTTCAAATTTAGTTTCTTCTACTTCATCATCATAAATATAACCGCATGCTGTACATACATATTTCATAATTATTCCTCCTCGTATAATATGTATATAAGGTTTATTAATTTTAGAAAATTTTATATACAT
>CAZTVT010000076.1:0-5488 GCA_964617175.1 uncultured Clostridium sp. | reverse complement strand
AGGATATAGCAATACTGTAATATCTTTAAAAAATAGATTAATAAATAATGGAGGATTATAGTATTTAGATATGTGATGGTTGTCAGTATAATCTGGCAATCATTTTTTTAGAAAGGAAAAATATGTATACTTTTAAAGAAACAAAAAGAATTTTAAATAAATATGGGATAAAAGCAAAAAAGAAATATGGGCAAAATTTTTTAATAGATGATAATATTTTAAGTAGTATTGTAAATTCGGCAGATATTAATGAAAATGAGTTAATAATTGAAATTGGTCCGGGACTTGGAAATTTAACTAATTATTTATTAGAAAAATCATCATATGCGTTATTAATAGAAATAGATGATAATATGATAACCATTTTAAAAGATAGGTTTCAAAACAAAGATAATTTTAGTTTAATAAATAAAGATATATTAAAATTAAATATAGATGAAGAAATAGAAAAAATAGAAAAAAATATTGGAATAAAATTTCATAATGTTAAAATTGTAGCTAATTTGCCATATTATATAACTACACCAATAATTTTTAAGTTATTACAAGACACAAGTAGAGTAAATGAAATTATTGTGATGGTACAAAAAGAGGTAGCTGAAAGAATGGTTGCAAAATCAAATACTAAGGATTATGGAATATTAACCTTGATGGTAAAATACTTATCTGATGCAAACATAGAATTCATAGTTCCAAGGGAAGCTTTTATACCATCGCCTAATGTTACATCTGCAGTAATAAAGTTGGAAAAAAATAAAAAATATAAAGTAAAGGACGAAAAAACATTTTTTGATTTAGTTCATTGCAGTTTTGCCCAAAGAAGAAAAACAATGATAAATTCGTTATCGTCTACTAATTTTAAAAATTTAAGTAAAGAACAGATAATTAAGGTGTTTGAAAAACTAAATATTGACACGAACTCTAGGGCAGAGCAACTTAAAATAGAGGATTTTATTCGAATTTCTGATGAAATAAAGAAATAGCAGTATATTTAGAAAAGATAATTTTTAATAATCCAAGAATTTAAGAATGTTATCCGTTTTCTTGGACTATTGAATTATATGATTGATCTAAAATAAATATAAATATAAATATAAAAATATATACTATATTATTAATTAAATAAAAAGTAATTGTAAATCGTTTTTAGTGTTTATATGAACTATGTCCAAAGGTGTTTCTATCGTCTGAACTATGTCCAAAATGCATATGTCCAATATGCATATCACTATGAATATTTTTTTTATGCATATCTTCGTGTGTTATTTTACCATTTACACTGCTCTTTTGTAATATACGATATTACAAAAAAATATATTAGTATACTGGTAAAAATAACTAAAAATCTTGGGGAAATTTTTTTGTAAAAAAATGATGAAAAATAAGAAAAAATGGTAAAAATTACAAATAAAAAATATCAAGCTTATCTTTATGAAAGGCTTGATATCAATGTTTTTTTATGGAGCTTGAAGTCAGAGTCGAACTGACGACCTACGGTTTACAAGACCGTTGCTCTACCAACTGAGCTATTCAAGCATATACAATACATTATGGTGACCCGTAGGAGAGTCGAACTCCTCACTCCGCCGTGAAAGGGCGATGTCTTAACCGATTGACCAACGGGCCAATTAGAAAATGGTGAGCCATCGCAGATTCGAACTGCGGACAACTTGATTAAAAGTCAAGTGCTCTGCCAACTGAGCTAATGGCCCACAAAAATGTATTGCTAATATATAATACAATATTTTTTGTTAAAAGTCAATATTTTTTCAAAAAAAATTAAAAATAATACAAAATTTGTTTAAAAAAGCAATAATAAATGTCGAATTTATTCAAATTTTATCTAACATTGTTGAATTTAAAAGAAATTATTGACATAGCTTTTTTTGAGTGTTAAAATTTTTTTGGGTGGATTATAATGATATTTTTATCTGAATTTATTTTTCTTCTTATTTTTTTTATTCATAAGTTATATTCTCTTTTAGTTAAAAATGTTACGTTATCGGCAATAGGAGGTAAGCTGAATAAGTATATAGAAAATCTAAAAAATATAACTTGCAGTTTTAATGTAGCAAAAGATAAAAAAAGTTTAGTTCTTAATTCGTTTTTGGGTAATCTGTCCAGTTGGTACAAACAAGCTTTATTTGCTTTGTTTGTATCAACAGATATATTGATTTTAAAAATAGCCATTTCATACGATTTTTTAGTTTCAAATGTTTTATTCATTAATATTTTTAGTAAAAATTTTGATATTGCTAGTTTGCTTTGCAATAATTATATTATTTTTAAAATTTCTTATTATTTATTATTTTACTTTTTTATTTTTTGCATTGTTTATAAATTTTATTCTAATTTTTATTTAAAAATAAAATCCAATAAAATTGTAAAAGAAGATAAAGATGGCATATATATTAACTTAGGAAAATATGAAGATGAAGATGTTTTTATTAAAGAAAAAGGGCTGTATCAAAATATATTAATTACAGGTAGCATAGGTTCTGGAAAGACAAGTTGTGCTATATCAAATATATTAGATGGATTTTTTAAAAATAACTTTGGAGGTCTTGTTATTGATATAAAAGGTAATTATATAACTCAAGTAAAAAAGATAGCAAGAAAATATAACAGAGAAAATGATGTTACTTGTATATCTCTTACTAATGATTATTTATATAATCCTTTAAATGACAAAAACTTATCAAGTTTTGAAATGGCTAGTATTATAAAAAAAGTTTTATTTTTAATATCAAAAAATGGTAAAGAATCTGAACCTTTTTGGTTGGATAAGGCGGAGGAATATATTAGAGATTTTATAACATTAATAAGAGCATATAATAACGATTTTGTAAATTTTAAAGAAATTCATAATTTAGTAATAGATAAAAAGTATTTAGAAGAAAAGCTAAATGTTATAAAATTTAAAGTTTTAAATAATGAATTTTCAGATAATGAATTATTTAAGATTAATAGTGCAATTTTAAATATTCGAAATGATTATTTAGGATTAGATTCAAGAACTTTTGGAATTATAAGATCAGAAATAACAAGAATGACCTCTATATTTTTGTCAGATTCTCACATTTGTAATAAATTTTGTGGAGAAAGTAAAAGCATTAATTTTTTATCAAATCATATATATGTGCTATCTTTAGATATTTCAAATAATGATAAACTTTCAAAAATAATAGCAACATATTTAAAATTACAATTTCAAAGGCAGATATTGAATAATAATTCTAGAGATAGTCCAGTATTTTTTATTTGTGATGAATATCAAGAAATATGTAACTTTCAAGATGCTAATTTTTTCTCTTTATCAAGAGAATATAAATGCATAAATGTAATTAGTATGCAAAGTTATTCATCACTTGTAAATAGCTTAAAAGATGAATATTTAAGTAATGTTGTAATACAGAATTTTATAAATAAAATTTGGTTTAGAAATGATGATGATTATACTGTAAAAAGAATAATATCTCAATTAGGTAAGGAAAAAATAATAAGTAAAAGTAAGTCGTATAGCGAAAACGGTAAAAATGCTAGATATGATTTTTTAGTAAATAGATTTATATCGTATAAATCTGATTTTTCACAAAGTTATTCAGAAAATGAAACTATACAGAATAAATATAATGAGGAATTTTTTACTCAAGAGTTAAGAACTTTTGAAGCAATGGGGGTGATATCAGACGGAAATAAAATTAGTTTATATGAAAAAATAAAAATGAAAAGATGGGAGGATGATATATATGAAAACACATTATAAAAAAATAATAATAATTTTTATTATTATAATTTCTTTTTTTACAGTTTTTAGCACTATATATGCAGCTACAGCGACTACACCAACTTTAGTTAACAAATTAAATAATGCTTTAAAAAAGATACAATCTTATTTGGTAAAAATAGCTGCACCTGCTGCAGGAGTGGCTATTGCAACAGGCGTTTTAATGAGAAAGCTTAGCTTTGGAGATGATGAGAAAATGGTTAAAGGTAAAAAAATAATTACAAATGCCATAGTTTGTTACGGTATAATTATTTCAATTGATCTTATTATAAAATTTGTAGATTCAGTTTTAAAATAAATGGATACACAAAATATAATAAATTCATTAAATACCGTATCAGAGAAGCTTTTTAAGTCAATAGAAGGAGAAGTATATAGTAGAATTGATGATTTAGTTAATATAACTCCGAAAATATTTAAAGAACAACCTTTAAAAGAAATTTTTTTTCAAGATAAAATAAATTTACTAGTATTAATTGCAAATTCTCTAATTTTGTTTTATATAATCTATTTTGTTATTTTAAAAATCATTTCAATATATAATGGAAATAAATCTCAGAGTGTTTATGTTTTTGTTTTGAAGTTGATCATAGTATCAGCCTTAGTAAATTCCAGTTATTATTTATGCCAAGAAATAATAAATTTAGTTAGCCTTTTTACAGATTGTATAGATGGAGTGTTGCAAGATATTGCAAATCAAACAATAAGTTTTGAAAATTTGAAAGAGAGTATACTTAAAATAGATGATTTAATGAAATCAGATATGTTAAGTTTAGATGGAGTAATAAAAGGAGTAATATCTTTTGGTAGTATATCAATTTTAATTAATTTTGCTATAAGATATGTAACAATTATATTTTTAATAATCGTTTCTCCTTTTGCTTTTGCATCTCTTGGTAGTGAACTTACTTTAGGTATATTTAAAACGTGGGTAAAGACGTTGTTTGTTACATTAATGGTTCAAGTAGTAGTTAAATTTGTAATTTTTATACCTCTATTATATAAAGATATTAATAGCATGATATATAAAATTATATTAGTTGGCAGTATATACATTATATATAAAATAAATAATTTTACTAAAGATATATTTATAAAAATAACTTCAGATATGCCAAAAACCAATATTTTCAATAGTTAGGAGCGTTATGAAAGAGTATAATAAACAGTATATATATAAAAATTTTAATAGAAAGAATAAATGGTTTGGAATTATTGACTATAAATCTTTAGTAATGTTAATGTCATATGTTTTCTTGGTAATAACAATTTTAAGATTTACTAATATTAATTTAGAATATTCTATATATATTTTTCTTGCTTTAACAATACCAGTAGTAGCTGTTATATTTATAAATATAAATAATGAAGTTGCAATTGATGTGATATTAATAATTCTTAAATATTATACAAAAAAGGCAGTTTTTGTGAATATAAAAGATGCAAAAGAATATAAAAAAATTAAATATAAAAAGGTAAAATAAGACTTAATTACAAAAGTAAATTCTACCTTGAAATCCAAGACTAAAAGCAACTTTTAGGTGACACTTCAAAGTTATGTAAAATTATAAAAGAAGCTAAAATCTTTATAAAAAGTAGAATATGAGTATTGTCCAAGACTAAATTCTAGTTAAGTAGAATTTCAATCCAAGACTAAATTCTACTTCTAAGCAAAAAGTAGAATTTACTTTTAAACTTAAA
>CAZTVT010000075.1:2522-5540 GCA_964617175.1 uncultured Clostridium sp. | reverse complement strand
ACATACTTATATCTTCAATATGTTCTTCTAAAACACATTTTTTAATATCAAAATACTTTGTAATTATCTTAACTATATCTCTATTGTTTGTTATAACTAAATTCATATTTAGACCTCATTTCCCCAAGAATCCCAACCATCAACTGTTTGTCTAGCAAAAAGTTCAATTCTTGGTAAATCTCCTATAAGTTCAACTATCCTTTCTCTT
Source organism: uncultured Clostridium sp. (assembly GCA_964617175.1). GTDB lineage: Bacteria > Bacillota > Clostridia > TANB77 > CAG-465 > CAG-465. Next base: position 5,332 of record CAZTVT010000075.1, on the reverse strand, counting down.
GTTTCATCAGGTTTTTTACTATGTTCTTCTCTTACAGACATTATAACCTGACTTACTCTCTTAGATTTTCTTTTTATATGTCCTTTTGTTGCAATTAAGCAATATTCAGTATTTCCCCTAGTCCAAAATCCAAGTCCTAAAATCACGTTTAACAGTTTTGTTAATTTTACCCATAAAAAGCCACATGTTTTATATTTAAAGCCCCAAGCATTTATAACCTGCATTGCTTCATTTAAGCAAGGCCAAGTTCCCCATAAAAAAAGGATACAGTCTTTATCAGAGATTTTATTTATTACATCTCCCATAGAAACTATATCATCTATTTTCATTGTTTTATAATGTTTATCAGCCGAACCTTGTCCATTTCTCCAAGTATTATAATGCCAAGGTGGATCAGCATAAATTATATTGTATTTATTATTTGTATTATAAATATCTATTACTCTTTTAATCATCCCCTTCTTTATATTCTTTTATCCGTTTTTTCTTCTAAATTTTGTATATAAAATCCTTTTTCCTTATCATAATATAATTTCTTTCTATAATCTTTTAATTCTGCTTTTGTAATAACTAAGTAATATAAAGTATTTAATAACATAATAGTATCCATTTTTTTATTTGAATATGCCTGACCATGTTGATTAGGATGTCTTCTTACTTTCTTATTTGTACTTATACTGATTTTTTTATTAAAATTAATAGGTTCATACAAAATCTTTATATTATTTTCTAGCATTATTAAAATGAAAATTATTTTTTCAACCCCCATTTTCCCTGATAAATCTTTTATAATTGGTTCAAATATACCTACTCTTTTTAAGCACCTCTTATTAGATATATAATCTGAGCATAATCCATCTATTATTGACATTATACCTGTATTTACTAAAGCATAACTATTTTGACAATAAGCATACATTATTTGTTTAAACAATACTTTATGCTTGTATGGTAAATTTTCATATATATCATTTTCTAACTCTAAGACTAATTTTTTATTAAAATATTTAGTTATATATTTATCAAATTCTTTTTCAGAATTAACTGTTTCTAAAATTTCTTTTAACTTATCAGAATCAATTTTATAGGGTAATATCCAAAAATAATCAGACATTTTATCAATATATTGTATCCAATTCAAAGTACTATCAGGATCATTTTTAGCTTTTTCTATTTTATCAGATAATTCTTTAAAATATGGAGTATAAGAGTATGTTAGTTTTAATAAAGGTTTTATGGTACTTTCCAATTGTCTAATTGTATCTTTTAAAGGGTTTATAGACACCTCAACAGGTACAAAACATTTTTTTAATTTATCATTAGAGTTTCTTAAAGTATCTATAATATATTTAGATTGCAATTTTAGATATTTTTTATAATACTTAAGGCTATCACAATTATTCAATAATTTATATGTTTTTTCTAATACTTCATTTATTATCTTATTATTTAAATCATCTTCGATTTTGCTCATAACTCCTCCAAATTCTATTTTATAATTTATATATATATTATACCATACTACCCTATTTTAATAAATATAATTTATAGGATTTACATCATTACCATATCCACTAGCTGTACGAATTTCAAAATGTAAATGATGTCCTGTACTATTTCCTGCATTTTGATCTGTTCTAGGATCTCCCCCTTCTTTTCCTATAATAAAGCCCTGTTCAACTTCTTGCCCGTTTATAACTCCGATAGCACTTAAATGAGCATAAAAAGTATATAATTCTTGTCCATCTATTATATGTTTTATTTCTATACAATTACCATATCCATTTTGTACTCCTGCAAATGTTACTGTACCTTTTTCTACTGCAAGTACGTTATCCCTATGTATTCCTGACAAGTCTATTCCTGTGTGCATTGTAGCTTTTCCTGTATTCCAAGGATCATACATACCATATTCAGCTGTGATTACAACTTTATCAACATTTTCAAGTGGAAATCCTAATTTAGAATTAATAGTTATATTACCCATCCCATAATCAATATAATATAAACTTTGTATATCTTGCACAATATCTTGTTCTTCAGATGATAAAAATAAGTTTAAGGAATCTATTGGACTAGTTATCAAAAAAATAGGTATTATAATTATTAAAAATATAAATACTACAAGTATTGATATAAATATAATTAAATTGTTCCTTTTTTCTTCATCAGATAGTATTTTTGTTGCTTGACTCATAACTACTTCTAATGTTTCTGGATCAAGTGCCATTTGTATTTTCCTTTTCTAACACAAACTCTTTTTCATATTCTAGTATCTTAAAATTTATAGGTGTTTTTAAGTTACCCGCAATAAGTATACCACTACCTTTTTTCTTTACTGCGAGTATATCAAGTTCTTGTTCTGTTAGTTTAAAAATGTTTTGTGATTCTTCTAAATTTTTACCATCAGTTCCAAGTAATATTTTATAGTTTGCATTTTCTAAAATTCCTTGTCCCTCTTTTCTTAATTCGTTATCTAACATATCAACAAGTGAGTGAGTTATTATCATTAAATTAGCGTTATATTTTCTACATCTTTTTGAAATTGTTTTTAATGTAATCATAGTATCTTTTATTCTACTATCTAACATTAAGTGTGCCTCATCTATTACTAAAAAAGTATTATCATTTTTTCTTTTATTGTTAGTTATTTGCTCCCAACAAAAATTGAGTAAATTATAGTATAATGCCTTTTTTATATTTTCCTCAACATTTTGCACTTCTGCAATATTAAATACTGTCATATCATTTTGTAAATCAATATTAGTATGATTATTAAACATATTTGAATATATGCCGCTTGTTAGCTC
>CAZTVT010000075.1:0-2512 GCA_964617175.1 uncultured Clostridium sp. | reverse complement strand
TTTCATCACTTTTAGATACCAAATTAAATTTATTTTTTAATGTATTATATAAATCTGTAAAAATAGGATAGTTTTTATTATCAAGCTTTTCAAAACTAGTTTTTCTTTCAATGTTAAATTTTTTATATGTTTTTTCCAATTCTTCCATAAGTAAGTTAAGTTGGCAATATGTAATATCTTGAAATATTATTTTAAAGAAATTTCTTAACTTTTGTAAATGTAGATTGTATGAATTTTTACTAGAATTTTGTTCATCTAATGATATTCTAATTTGTAAAGGATTTATTATATTTCCACTTTCTCCTGATAAATCTATTACATTTCCTCTTATTTTTTTTGCAAACTTTGTATATTCAGCTTCTGGATCTATTATAATTAGTTTTGTACCAATTAAAAATTCGTTAAACAATATATGTTTACAAGCTGTAGTTTTTCCACTCCCACTCTCTCCAATTAATACCATATTTCCATTCATATTGTTTTTTCTTTCCCAAGAATCGTGTAATAACAATCCATTCATATTATCTACCCCTAAATAATAGCCTTTTCTTGTTACTTTATTTGCTCCAAAAGGAAAGCATTTACAAAAATCAGAAAATAATATATTTCTTTTAAATATATCTTCTACTTCATTATTTATAGTATAAAATGGAGCAAGTGTTTTGAAAGTCTGTCTTGATAAATGCGACATTCCTCTAAATCTCATTTGTAAACCCTCAATTAGATTTTCAAACCTTTTATATCTTTCTTTTACTTCTTCTTTATTTTCTCCAAAAATCATTGAAAGATTTATCATATATCCTACTGTATCGCCATCTTGTATTCGTTCTATTAATTCTCTTCCTGATCTTGCCTCATTTTTTGAAGATATTTGAGTATTGGCATCTCTTGTTTCAAATTCTCTCATTTCAGCTTGTCTAATGCCTTTAGCAATCCCCTTTGTAAATATACCTGCATTTTGAGGAATAAATATGTGTGTAGTATATGAAAATGGTACTTTATTATATTTATTATCTATTCCAAGCGGCAAAACATTTGGATAATCAGTTATTCCGCCCACTTTTCCATATATATCGCCAATTCTTATAATTCCATTATCATAAGATAGCCCGTGATAATGGCGTTAAAGCATTTATTATTTCATTATTTTTTTCTCTATTCAAACTCATCACTCCAAACATTATTAAATCTTTCATTCTTAAATTGCATATTTAAAAAAGAATTAAAAAATTGCAAAATTTCGTGTTTATCAAGTATATAACTAGATAATCCTGTATTTTGCAACTTTAATACAAATTCTTTGCCTCTTTTTTCTAATGCTTCAATCTCATTGTTTTCACACTTTTGAAATAACTGTATAATTATTTGTTTTTCAATCATTTCTCCCTTATAACTAATTCTATTAATTTCTTCAACTTGTTCAAGTAATTTATTTCTTTTAAAAACATTCTTCGTCTGATTTCTTTTAGTATTTAAAAAATCACTTATTTCCTTTGTGGATATAGGAAGTGACATTACTAGTATTTTTATAACTTCCTTTTCTCCTGCAAGTTCATTAACTAATCTTTTTATTATCCTTTGTTTTTCTAAATTACTTAAATATTCAAAAGCTATTGGAGTTACTTTAATATATATTGATATATATCCATCAAGCGAATAAAATATATTATTGTCTATATCTAAAATATTTAATTCTTCATTACAAGTAATATTTCTTTTATTTAATCTATTATTTAAAAATTTCATATTTATTTTCTCTTTCCATATTTATAATTCTTTTGCATAAATATATGTTTTATAACCAATTTTAGCTTTTTAAAAAAAGATACGTTATTATCATCTTTAATTACTAACATTATTGTACTTGTAATAGATATCATAAAAAGTGATATTGCAAAAACTTGACTAATATATTTGTATATTAATATAACTGGTAGTATTGATAAAATACTTACAATTATTGTTATTATTAGTTCTCTTACTCCAAACCCTCTAAAAAACTCTAACTTATTTTTTACATTTTTAGGTATATATACATTGTTATCTTTGTTCATTTAACACCTCCAAAATTAAAATTTTGTCAAAAAAAGAAGATATCTTTAATATCTTCAAATTACTTAAAAATTATAGATTTATAGAAATAATTGTGTTACAATATTCTTGCCGACCTTTCGGCTGAAAGGAGGTAAGATCTTTGGATACTGTCATTATAATCTTAGTACTACTTATTCTTCTTGTAAGAGAAGTAAATAAATATACTAAGAAATAGCAAAAGAAGTAGTCATAGTCCCGCAAACTATGGCTACTATTATTTTATTCAAAAAAATTAAATTTATACAAAAAAATGAAGATAATCCCGCAATTATCTTCAAAAGACCTTTGTACATGTCATTATAGCTTTTCTAGCTACTATAAATTATACCACAAATATTTGTAGTTGTCAAATTCTTCTTGGTAAAACTTTTGTATTTACTTATATATTGTTTTCTTTTTTTATCAATTCAAACGCTTT
>CAZTVT010000074.1:293-5579 GCA_964617175.1 uncultured Clostridium sp. | reverse complement strand
CTAAACAATATATTAATCCTTCATGTCTTATACCTTTTGTCTTTAAATATGTATCATCAAATTTTCCCTCTTTATCTATAATTATTTTTTTACAATCTCTATTGGATCTTTTTTATACCATAATTAGTAAGTATAGTAGCTATTGAAGTTGGGCAACATCCCATATATGGTATGTCCCAATTTCTTAATTTATCTTTATATTCATTCATAGAATAATCTAGTTGTCTATATCTAATTCTATATTCATTTACAAAATCAACTTTAAAATTGAATTTTCCATTAATTCTTTTCTTTCTCAACTTATTTTTCCATATAATTATCGCTTGTTATAAAATTTAGTATATAAAATGAAAAGCTAATTATTTATTAAATCTTTTATAACCTCACTAGCTATAATTAAACCTGCAACAGATGGCACAAATGATATACTAGCTGGTACTATTTTGCCATTTTCTGATATACTAGTTTTTATAGGTTCTTCCTTAGAATAAACAACTTTAAGCTTACTAATATTTCTTTTTTTTAGTTCCTTCCTCATAATCTTTGCTAAAGGACATACACTAGTTTTATATATATCACTCACTTCAAATCTAGTAGGATCTAGTTTATTTCCAGTTCCCATGCTAGAGATAATAGGAATATCTAGTTTATTTGCTCTTACTACAAGTTCGATTTTTGCAGTTACCGTATCTACAGCATCAACAATATATGATATACTATCATCTAATATTCCTTTAGTATTAGAGGTAAAAAACTCTTTATAAACTTCAACTTTTGCCTTATTATTTATTTCTAATATTCTGTCCTTTGCCACTTCTACTTTAGGTTCTCCTATAGTTCTAGTTGTAGCTATGATTTGCCTGTTAATATTTGTTATAGATACATCATCACTATCTACTAAAATAAATCTACCAATTCCGACTCTTGCTAAAGCTTCTACTACATACGAGCCCACTCCTCCTATTCCAAATATAGCTACTTTTTTGTTATTCAATTTTTCAACATTTTCTCTTCCTATTAATCCTTCAGTTCTTGATAACCAATCTTGCATATATTTTTCTCCTTACCACTTTTATTATTAATTTTAGATAATTATATATAGACTACATATTACAACAGATATTCAATAAATCATACCACCTTGATTTTAAAAATCAATATCAAATTCTATCTCATCACTCTTATCATGCAATATTTCTATTTCACCAGCTAAAAATTTCCCAATATCTAATTTATTACCATTAAAGTATAGTACACCTTTTTCAATATCTTTTATATTTTCATATTCCTTAAATTTACTACACTCTGCTATTCTTACGTCTATTTTTTTATTGCCCAATTTAATATTATTTCTTTTTAGAAAGTATGTAGTAATAACATTCATAATAGATTTTGATCTATACTTTATATATGAATTAATTTTTGCAATAGGTATAGAAAAGCATTTTGCATGAAAAAATACATTATTTCCATTGTATGTTTTGTTAAAATAATTAAAAAAATACTGACTAAACAAAGATATAACTTCATTTGAATGATTATTTTTATCAGAATCTAAATCTTCGAATAATTTTATTGGATTTTCAATAATAAAACTTATTTCATCAGTTCCAAATAAAGCATAACAATTATATTTTTTTGAAAAATATTTTGCACTTTGTTCAAATGCATAAAAAAAGCTACCTTTAAATTTATACAGTAAATTTAATTCTTTAGACTTAGTTACATCTTTACCATCTAATCTAATAACAAGAGGTTCTTTTTGACTTAATCTCATACTATACTTTTTTTGAATTTGGTAAAAATAATTATTCCACATAAAATCACCTTATAATTTGATACCATCAAGTAGAAAAATAATTCCTACTCGATGGTGTACATATGTAATAACCGAATGGTTCTATAACTATTTTCGTGGATATGTTCCAATACATAAATTACATATATACATAAAAATTATACCATAAAAAAATAATTATTCAAGTATATCTAAGGTGTCTTTAGAATTAAGATCTTCAAGTCCTGTAATGTTATAATATGAAGATGGAATGTCACTTACAATAACTGTTTCTGCTATTACTACACTATTTTTATATTCCTCCACTTCTGACACAAAAGGTGCAACAACTCTTACTTCGGCCGTTACCTCCAATATTAAACTATGTTTAGTTTGATTTATTCCAGCACTTTCAAAAATTGATTTTAAAGTTGATTTTACATCTCCTATCGGATATGTTTTTATTTTAATTTGTGGACCATATCCACTTATTATATTTTCATCAAAGAACATACCAAGAGGAACTTTTATTTTACTTTCAGTAATTTTTTTAAAATTTTCTTCAATATCTGCTATTATCTTAGTATTTAATTTATTTATCTCTACTGAGTTTGCACTAAGTGATGTAACTTTTCCTGAATTATCTTTATTAATTTTAATTAAATCTTCATAGTTTATATTTTCTATATTTTTATATATAGCATCATTTGAATATTTTATAGCTAAACTCCTAGCATTATTCTCACATAATTTTTTTATTGTTGGCTCTACTTTTTTTATAAAAATATTTATACAAAAAAATACTAGAAGAAAAAAAACCAAAAAAAAGACAAATGATTTTTTTAAACTCATTTGTCTTAGAGTAAGAGCATAATACTTTGCTCTCATAATTTACCTTATAACAAATATTTTTTGGCCAACATTTATTTTATCTGGATCAAGAATATCCTCGTTAGTTTTTAGTATTTTTTCTACACTAGTTTTATATTTTTTAGCTATATTCCATAAAGTATCTCCTGGTTTTACAATATATATATTCATACTATCAAGATTACTAAAGTCTAATTTATCTGCATCTACATTATCTATTATGTTTATAGGAGCAACATTTTCTATATAACATTTTGCAATTATATTCATATCTACTTCAATATCTCTTCCACTCTGTGTAAGATTAATACCATTGTTAGATATATCTACAGTAATCTTTGCATCACTTGTGACATTTTCAAGTTCTATATCACTATTTACTAATACATCAATTTGTTTAGTATCTATTTCACTATTTTCAGCTTTTTGAGTTATTATACTTACTTTTGCATTTCCCTCTATATGTACGCTATTATTTGAATTTACAGTAGGAATTAATGAGTTTACATCTAAATTATAATCAATTACATTAGTATTTTCTGAAAGTATATTACCTAATTTTTCTCTTACTTCAATATTTTTATTTATCACAAAATCTTTTTTTACTACATCAAGTCTTGTATTTTTATATGTAAGTTCTCTTGTTTGACTATAAAAGTCATCTACATACTCAATTTCCTCATCTTCATACATAGTAACATCCGTTTCAATTCTATAATCTGCAGTCATGGTTTTTGTTGTTGTTATATCAGGATTTAGTTTTAGTTCGAAATTTTGCATATTATATTCAATTTCAAATCTGGATTTATCATTTATATTTTCAAGTTCTACCATAGCTGAAAATGGTATTACCAATTTGATCTTTTTTACTTTTTTTTCATCAGATTCAGCTAAATACAATACAAAAGCTTCTATATCACCTTTAACCATTATTTTGTTATAGCTTTCTTTAAATTCTGTATTTACAATTCTTGCATTTAAATCAAGTATTTCAAAGAAATCCTCTGCGTCTTTAGGTAGCATTACATCATCTTTAGAAGCAATAATACTTTTTTTATGTTGTAATATATTATTAAAACTTCCTGTTTTCATTTTACATTCTATTTTTTCCTCTGGTTCAAATGAATTAATCAAGTTAATATTTGTAGTACATTTCCCATTTACTCTAAAACAGATTTCAGACTTTACAGATATTTTTCTTTCATTTGGAAGTGCATAGATTATATTTTTAGCATTTGGAACTACTGTAATATGCATATCCTTAGATATACCTTTAACTTCTAAATTTTGTGTAAATGGATAACTTGCAAAAAGTCCTCTTGTATTAAATTTTTCATCATCAACTCTATATATTACAAAATAATTTAGTTTACCTATAACTTTTATTCTATCTTCCATTACTTCAACATCTGATACATATGGAGTTACATTTACATATATTATTTTTAGTGCATCAGGCTTAGTATCTGGTACGATTATATCCTGTTCTATCCACTTACTTTTATTTTCATTTATACAACATTTATTTAAGTTTAAATTCTTTCTTTGTGTATTTATTTGCATATTTTTTTCCCCCTTATACATTTATATTACACTATATGTATAACAAAAAAATATATGCATTTTATTCACATTTTTTTATTTTTAACATATTATATATTAGTTGAATAAATTATTATTCAACATTAGATATTTATCTTTATTGATAAAGCTTAGACTATATATAATCTCCTTGAGTTTTCAGGCTTACCTCTTGATATACAAAAGGTAAGCCTTCTTATACTAAAACGTTTTTTATTATTTTTGACATATCTTTAAGTTTAACATATCCAGACGAAACTCTATTATTTTTAATATCTGCAAGTATTTGCATATACACTTTACAAAGTCCAATTTTTTTTGATATAATTCCCTCTTTTATTTCTATATTCTCAATTTTTTCATACATTATTATTCTTATACGTTTTACAAATATTCCATTTATTACACAAATATATTTATCCGAAATTATTATTCTTTTTATATAATATATGATAAATATTAACAAAAACAAAAATAGTAAAATAAATAGCGCTAAACGTGCATCTATATATATAACTGGTATAACGATTATAAGCATAAGTAAAATTACTTTTATTGTAATAATTACAATTGTTTCAAACGGCTGTCTTTTATGATTCATATTTATGTTATATTCTGGAAGGATTAAATTCATGATTTTCATACATTTTGTTTTCTTGGATATTGGAAAAAACATTTCAACTTCACTCTTCTTATCTCCAATTCCTGAATTTATTATATTTACTTTATAACATCCAAAAATTTTCGATAATAGTGATACATCTATTATTATTCCATTTATTTTATTTACTGGCACTATATACTCTTTTAAAGTAAATAGTCCATAAGATATATGAATTACTTTTCTATCTCTTCTTATAGTAAAATTAATGTATTTTAAAACATTTTTTAATACACTATATATTACAGGAAAAATAAAGCCTATTAAAGTAATTATTAATCCTAAAAAGTCATACATAATTTCTTTTAAAAAGCTTCCTTCCTCTATCATGTTAAATATTAATAATATAAAATTAATTATAACAACAATAGAAGAAATTGGTATACTTAAAAAACTA